>JBEKNX010000208.1:0-7991 GCA_049522375.1 Acidimicrobiales bacterium
ATTATCATTGGGACATGGTCCGCCTCCCGCTCAGCCCAGAAGAAATAGAGCGTGGCCGCCGGCTCGGCTCCTGCCTCCGCCGAGCGCGGGGGCAAGCGAGCATGGAGGAGGTAGCCAGGGCGGCCGGGATATCCGTGGAGACCCTGCGCAAGGTGGAGACGGGGCGTATCCCCACTCCTGCTTTCTTCACCGTCGCCACTCTGGCTCGAGTGCTCGGCCTCTCCCTGGACGGGCTGGCCTCCACCCTTGGCCGCAAGGAGGAGCGAGACGGCCGGGCTGCCTCTTAGGCCGCTCCAGGACCCGCACCGACGAGTTGCTAAGACGACGGCTGTCTGGGCTAGACCAGCGTCAAATAACAGTTATTGGTCGGCCATTTTCGGAGTGCTGAGGCGAGCGACTCGCAACAGAGCGACAGCTATCGCGCCTACGAGGAACTCCACGGGCAGCTGGAGGCCCGCGCCAGAACGTTCGCGCAGATTCTCGGCCTCATGGACAGCACCTACAACGACCGGGACCATCGGCAGCGGCGCGCGAGAGCCGAGCTGGCGCGGGTCGACCGCGACTTGAAGAAGCTCCGAGCCGAGATCGTTGCACTCGAGGAGCACCGCACCAAACTGGTTGCCGACCTGGGAGCATGACCTTCGCGGGCTCCCATCGAAGGAGGAGACCCTCATGAACGACGAAGCAACGAACCTCGACGGGCCGGCGGCCAGCGCCACCGACGCACCTATCCTGCCCGCGGCGGTCGACCGGCCCGCCTTCCAGGCCGAGCTGGACAAACTGCGGGCCCGTGAGAAGGCTCACACCCGGGAAGGCGACGCGATCGCCGCCGCCCGACGGCGCTTGCCCATGGTCGAGGTGGATGCCCACCTCGCGCTTAGCGGGCCCGACGGCCCGCTAAGCCTGCTCGACGCGTTCGAAGGGCACTGACAGCTGATCGCCTACTACTTCATGTGGCACCCCGGCCACCCCGCGGCAGAGCAGTGCGAAGACTGCACCTGGGTGACCACCCAGGTCGCAGAGCTGTCCTACCTTCATTCCCGGGACATCACCTACGCGGTCTTCTGCCAGGGCCCGTACGACCAAAGCGCCCGCTACCGCCACTTCATGGGCTGGGACATGCCGTGGTACTCGGCGCTCGCGTCCCTCGACGCGCTCCTCGTCGGGCGCCAGGTCGGCTTGTTCCACCTCGTGTGCTACTTACGGGACGCCGACCGCGTCTTCGAGACCTATTGGACGACCCGCCGCGGCGCAGAGGCAATGGACTACAGCTACGCGCTGATGGACCTGACCGTGTACGGACGCCAGTAGAGATGGGAAGACTCGCCCCCGGGCTGGCCACAACAGTGCACATACACGCGGACTGACGCCGGCCCGCCCGGTTGGCCACCCACGTCCTCGTGGCCGGGTGGGCGCCCGATCGTCCAGTGGTCACGCCTCGGCGCCGGACGCCCTGACGACCTCGGCACCGGCACTGCAGGACCGCCAAATGGACTGGTCCACAAGACCGTCCGGCAATGTCCACGCCGGAGGCTCGACAGCGATCTAGGCATGGGCCTGTGTTCTGGTACGACGGGCGGGCCCGTGCTTGCACCCTAAACCAGGCGGAACACTCAGCCTTGTACCCCCGAGTGCCGTCGTCTAGAAATAGTTTGCCATCGCCATTTTGGTCAGAGCGGCCACCTTCGATTTTGGGACCACCTTTCCCACCACGTCGCCGACGATTTTTTCTCCCTGGATACCAAGGACCGCCTCCAGGGTGAGCGATCCCCTCGACTGCTCGTACAGGCCGGGCACACCGAGCTCGCTGTAGGGCGTGATCGTGTAGGTCGCTCCGGAGGGCTTGTTGGCGAGGGCGGAGGCTTTGATGTCCTGGTAAATCGTGGACACCGGGAGCGGCTTGGACAGGCGTTCGTAGACGATGCCCACGCCTGTGGCCGTCCCGACCGTACCGTAGCTGCACGTCGTCCGGAACACTGAAACGTTGCGCCCCTGGTCAAAGGTGAAAGAGCCGGTAGAGACGGTGGCCGCAGGGACACGGTAGCCCAAGACCTTGGCGATAGCCTCAGGGCTGACAGCCGCGCATAGAGCAGGCTTCGCCAGCAGGGCTGTGTGCGATGCCAAGCGGGGGGACCCGGCGGCGATGCTGGGCGTCGTGATCAAACCGATGGCGACGGCGGCGACCATCGTGCGGCGGGCCGGACCTCGCCATCCCTGGGTGCGGTCCATGTTCGGCCTCCTTCGTCCGACGGCACCCGGCGAACGTTCCTTCGGTAGCCCTCAAGAGCGGGTGCCGGGAAGGCTAACAGTCAAACCTGTGCTTGTCGAGGGACTCCTCGACACAAAGTGACACCCCGCTCTTGGCTGCTCCGGTACCAGGTCCTGACGCCCTCGACCGTATGGCTCTTGCGCCGGCTGGCGGGCGGGTTCGACTACAGCCCGGAGGGCTTCGACCTCGACCTGGCCGAGACGGCCCGTTCCCTGGGACTGGGCGACCGGAGCGGCCGGCACTCGCCCTTTGTCCGCAGCATCAACCGGGCCATCCAGTTCGGGCTGGCGCAATTATCAGGCGAGGACGCTCTCTCCGTGCGCCGACGGCTGCCCCCGCTCAACCGGGCGCGCCTCGGCCGCCCCCCCCGCCCTGCAGGCCCGCCACGCCGCCTGGCAGGAGCAACAGCTGCAGCTCCCGGCGCACGAGCACCAGCTGCGCCGAGCACGTCAGCTGGCCCTTTCGCCCCTGGACCTGGACGAGGACTACGGCGCCGCCGAGCGCCAGCTACTGCGGTGGCGTTACCCCGGTCCTCTAGCGCGGGAGGCGGTGGAGTGGGCCGGTAGGCAAAGGTGTTCCGCGCTCCTGAGCGCGGCCGTCGCCGAAATGGGGACGGGCGCCGAGGCTCGGTGAAGTACAGGCAAGCGCCCGAGGCCCATGTCGGCAGCAGGACGGACCGGGCTGCCGGGAAGGGGACCGCTCGTGAAGGTCATCGTCATCGAGGAAAACGTGCCGGTGCCGATGAACGACGGCATCAGCTTGCTCGCCGACGTGTTCCCGCGTCGCCGCGCCAACCATCGTCGGCTCGGCTCCCAGACGAGCCCGTCCCCGGGACGCCGAAATGCTCTCCCTTATAGCCCCATCTGTTGGCCAAGGAATGACCTCATCGACCATTCAGTTAGAGCCCCAGCGACGTCGTCGTGCAAGGGCGGGGCGTCTCAGCGCGCCACGCGAGATCGCCGGTTCGCTGCTGACCCAGCGCTGACTTCAAGGGCGTTCCCAGCCTGATTATGGGCGGCGGCGGCATCCCTGTCAGGACATGCCTCCCGGCGATTCCGCACACACTCGAGATCGCCGGTTCGGTATCGCAAATGGCTCGCTGTGGGGTGCCGTGTTCGCGTTATATTATGGGCGGCGCGAGCGACTGGTCCCAGCCCCGCGATTGTGTGTGCACGTTCTGTATGAACGAGGGCAGCCTTTTTAGTCCAGCTGCATGGGTCAACATGTAATAGAACCATCTGATTGAGTGGATTTCCCCTGCAACTCCACCGTTTTCAGGCGCCCATAATAGATAATCGGGCGCTCTTGCGGTGCCGCTTCGTCAGCTCTTTGCTATCGCCCCACCGCGGCGCCGAGTTGACCAGGCAGTTCGGCGCGCCCGAACGTCTGCACTGTCGTGGGTTGGCAGTGGCCACTGATTTGATCAAGCCGGGAGCGCCGACCGGGTGCGAGCCAGTAGTCACCACCGCCGGCGTAGATCACAGGACCAGTGACGGCGACACCCGCCGCCGCGGCTGCGTCTGCGGCGGTGTCGAGGAGTACTGCCTGGACGTTCAGATCTTGCTCTCCCTCCTCCCGGTCCCGGTGGTCGTCCTCGCGCGCACCACGGTTTCGGTCGCCCCCAAGCAAGAGCTCTCCGATGAGCATTACAAGCCCAGCGGTCCCACTCACCATGAGGAGGGGCAGGCCGCCCACCTCGCGCACGCGCCCCCGACCAGACGGTTGGCGGCGTCCGCCGCGACAAACAGCCTGACCACGAGCAACCGGCCAGTGTTGACGAGCGCGGCATAGTAGGTGGCGCCGGGATGGCCAAGTGTTGGGGTTGGCCGGAGAGGTTCATGGCGAGAAGTGACAGGCCGATGCCGGCGGGTTGACACCACCCTGCCCGGCACCGCTCGAGCTGGACCTTGGTTGCCTCTCGCTTATGAGAAACAAGGCCTGCGGGGGGTCGCTTCGCTGCCGAGATGGCGCAGCCGCTCCGGCAGACGACCCAACCGAGGGCGTCCCGAGACGCTGCCTCGAGACGTCCGCGGTCCCCGCCATAGCCGAGGCGCGGGTAGACCAGGAGTTGGCGCTCGCCGTCCGGGGGCCCCGGCGCCCTCGGCAGCTGCCGGCAGCACTGGCTGTGCCCCGCCCCAGAAGGCGGTGCGTTCGAACCTTGCCGTCCCCCTGAGGAAGCATCCCGCACCCTCGCGCCCGCCCATCTCGCCCCGCCTAATGCCACGGACATCATTTCGCCCCGCCTAATGCCACGGACATCATCTGGCCCTAAGCAAGATACATGAGGGTTTAGCCGACGTTTTGCAAGGGTTAGGTGAGAAACATGAAGGGTAGCAGGCTTAGAACTCCGTTACTAAGATCGTTAGTGCCTTTACTCTCAGGTGTTTTTGCCCCAGGTTGGGGCCGCGAATCGAACGGAGCCTTCCATGTCGAAGAGTTCTCGCCGCAAGCCTCGTTTTCTCTTCCGGTCACTTGGCGTAATGAGCGCCACGCTGCTGGTCATAACTACCGCCACTACGGCAGTGTCACTGCTTTCTACCGGGGAAGCTGTCGCCGGCGAGGGGGCCCCGGTACCGGTGGCAGGCGTCGATGCTTTCGGCATCGGCTACGGCCAGCTAGGCGCGACTGACTCAGCCGATGACACAGCCAACTTCGCCAGCACGCCCGATGGCATCGCCGTCGACGCCAAAGGCGACCTCTTCGCCGTCGACCAGGCCGACAACCGGGTCATCGAATATGTGCCCAGCTCGCCGACGTCTTACCCGAGGGTGGGCACCGTCGTAGCCGGGGCGGGGGGGCAGGGCTCGGGGCTCAACCAGCTTTACAACCCCAGTGGCGTCGCGCTGGACGCCAACGGCGACCTCTTTGTCTCGGACAGCGCCAACGAACGCGTCATGGAGTACGCCTACAACGCCACGACGGGTACTTACGCCTCGGCAGGCACCGTCGTGGCAGGGACCGGCACCGCCGGTTCGGGGCGCAACCAGCTCAACGACCCTATCGGGTTGGCTCTCGACGCCAAGGGCGACCTTTTCGTCGCTGACAGTGGGAACAGCCGCGTAGAAGAGTTTGCCTTCAACAGCGTTTCGCGCAAGTACGCCTCTACCGCCATCGACGTGGCAGGCACTGGCGTGATGGGATCGGCAAGCAACCAGCTCGGTTACCCCAATTCGGTCGCCCTGGACGCCAAAGGAGACCTTTTCGTCGCTGACTGGTCCAACGGCCGGGTCATGGAGTACACCTACAGCTCGTCAAGTGGCACCTTCTCGAGGAATGGCACACCGATAGGCTCGCCCTCGGGCATGCCGCTGTGGTTCGCTTTTGACGCCAGCGGCGACCTGTTCCTTTCGTACGGTTACCTCGGCTATGGGGGGGTGGAGGAGTTCGCCTACAACCCCTCCACCGGGACCTTCGCCACCACCGGCACGACCAAAGGCACCGGGGATATGGTGGGCCCCGAAGGCCTGGCCTTCAATTCGAGCGGCGACCTTTTTGTCGCCGAGACCTCACAGACCTCGGACCCGAGCCAGACCGTCTGGGACATGGTCCTGGAGTTCACCTACAGCCCGGCCGCCGCGACGTTCAGTCCCCAGGGGACCGTCATGGGCCAGGTCGGCCGGACGAACGGCGGCATCAGCGGCATCGCTGTCGACAGCCGGGGCAACCTTTTCGTCAGTAACGGCGTCTCCTCTGGCGGCGGCAATCCCTCCGGCGTGCTCGAGTTCCCCTTCAACCCCTCCACTCAGACGTACTCGGCCTTCGGCACGGTGATCAGCGGGACAGGCGGTACCGCCCTAGCCCTGGACAGCAACAACGACCTGTTCGTGGCCGAGGCCACCGGCGTGGTCGAGTTCCCCTACAGTTCGGCGTCCGGCACTTATCCCGCGAGCGGCACCGCTGTGCCCGGAGCCACCCAGCTGGCCTCGCTCAGCGGTGTTGGTCCCATGGCGTTCGACAGCAGGAACGACCTCTTCGTTGTCACCAATACGGTGATCTCGGGCTCCAACATGCAGGGCCAGGTCCTTGAGTTCGCGTACAATCCTTCGGGCGGCACCTGGGCGGCGACGGGGACAGTCCGGGTGACCCTCGATTACGCGGCTTCTCAATACGCCACTCTTACGGGTCTCGGAGGCGTGGCCCTTGACGCAAATGGGGATCTCTTCGTTTCCAATTCGGGGACCGGCCAGGTCGAGGAGTACCTCTACAACGCGGCCACCGGCACCTACGCCACCACAGGGATCACGGTTGCCGGGGTCGGAGGAGTGGGCAGCGGTCTCAACCAGCTCGGTGAGCCTAGCTGGACCGCCGTGGACAACAGCGGCGACCTGTTTGTCTTCGACGCCTCGGGCCGGGTCATGGAGTTCACCGGGAACCCGGCAACCGGGGCGTACGCAGCCAACGGGACCGTGATCCTGGGCGGCCTCGGGACGAACTACCCGCAGAACGGGGGCGTTGCCGCGGACGCTCAAGGCGACCTGTTCTTCGCTGACGACCAGAACAGCGCCGTCGTCTACGAGTCGGCGCCACCGACCACGGCGCCACCGACCACGGCCACACCCACCACGGCGGCGCCCACCACGGCCGCCCCGACCACGGCGGCGCCCACCACGGCGGCCCCGACCACGGCCGCCCCGACCACGGCGGCCCCGACCACGGCAACGGTCCCATCTCCAAACCTTGTGACCGACCCCGGCTTTGAGACCGCCGGCGTCCCCGCCGACTACTGGGGCAGCACACTGGCCCGCTCGAGCGCGGTCGTGCATTCGGGGTCGTGGGCATTGGCTCAGACAACGAGCTCTTCGAGTGGCGGGTGGGACCTCGATAGCAACCCGAGTTGGTACGCGCCCATAAGCTCGGCCAAGACCTATTCCGCCAGCATCTGGGTACGAGCCACGGCTGCGGCTAAGGTCGATCTGAACGTTGACCTGCTCACATCGGGCGGCGGCTATGTCGACAGCGCCGGTGGCCCGACTGTGACGCTCGCCCCCAACACCTGGACGCAGCTCACCTTGAGCGGGATCAAGCCCGCCTCCAGTGACGTCTACGCCGGCATGGAGCCGAATTTCTCCAGTGCGACCAAGGGGACCGCCATCTACTGGGACGACATGAGCCTCACTAGCCCGTGAAGTCTCAGAGGGTCACATAGATAACACGGATAGAACATCGCCTGCCATGAGTGGCAGCATCGGGCAGGTAAATCACGGTTCCGAGAGCAACGAGCCCGGCAACTAGCGGCAAAACGCTCCGAGTTCCCGCTGGCTGACCACGCTCCACAGGGTGTCTCATTTAAGCCTGAACACAAAGGCTGTCCCCACCGCTCTCTGTGCCCGCGTCGCGCCACCCCTTGCCAGCCAGCTTGCAGCGCACGTACCTTGTCAAAAGGCGCAATCCAAGTACCCTGCAACTCGGGTACCAAGCGCTGCGACCGAAGACAGCGAGGGCAAGGGAGCCAGCGGTGGCCCACAGCCCATGAGCGTCGCCACGTTCATAGCGGGCGCTAGCCGTTAGCTCAGCCCGTTGTTCTGGGCGCCGGCTGTCCTCGTCGACGCCCAGGCGGGCGTCGCCCAAGTAGGCGCGGGATCGCCGAATATTTGTTCAGCCTTAGCCTGTATCCACCGATTGGTAATAGGCGATCCTCAAGGAGCGCCTGAATGTCGAAGAACGGGTTGAGGTGACCGCCCGGTCAGCCAGCGGCCAGCGGCCACTACAGGGCGTCGTGGTG
>JBEKNX010000209.1:0-7926 GCA_049522375.1 Acidimicrobiales bacterium
CGGGCCGAGCAGCGCTTGCCTTGTAGCCGGCCCTGCATGTCGGTGATGGCGACGACGACGGTGTCGATGCGGCCGTCCCGGACCAGAGATCTGAGCTCGTCGAGGTGCACAGGCACAGTCTGCCGCGTCAGACGCGGACGGGCTCGCCTCCGACGGAGCGCCGCAACGCCGCGTGCAGGCTGTCCGGCGTCAGGACGCCCAGGTAGCGGCCGGCGTCGAGCACCGCCACCCAAGCGGCGTCGTTTTGGAGCATCTCGGCGAAGGCCGTTTTCAGCGAAGCGTCCAGGCCGACGCGCGCCTTGAGCGGGCGCATGTAGCGGGACACGGCCGCCGAGCCGTCCCGCCGCCGGGGACCGTCCGCCGGCCCGTCCGGCTCGACCCAGCCGAGCAGGCGGCCTTCCTCGTCCACCACCACGGCCCAGCGAATGCCCTCGGCTTCGACGGCGGCCCGGGCCTGGTCGACGGTCGTGCGAGGGCCGACGACGGGAGGGGTGTACAGGTCAGTCACCTCGATCGGTGTCACCGCTAGGCGCCGCAGGCCCCGGTCGGCCCCTATGAAGTCGGCCACGAACGACGTGGCCGGGTGCCCGAGGAGCTCGGCCGGCGTGTCGTACTGCTGCAGGACGCCTCCCTGGCTCAGCACGGCGATCCGGTCTCCCATGGTGACGGCCTCGTCGACGTCGTGGGTCACCAGGATGATCGTCTTGTGGAGCTGTGCCTGGAGGCGGAGGAACTCCTGCTGGAGCCGTTCCCGGGCGATGGGGTCGACGGCGCCGAAGGGCTCGTCCATCAGCAGGACCGGCGGATCTCCGGCCAGGGCCCGGGCTACCCCGACTCGCTGCGCCTGCCCGCCTGAGAGCTCTTGGGGGTAGCGGTCGGCGTAGACGGTCGGGTCGAGGCCGACCAGCTCCAACAGTTCGGCGACGCGGGCGCGCACACGGGCGCGGTCCCAGCCGAGCAGCCGGGGCACTGATGCCACGTTGTCGGCGACCTTCAGATGCGGGAAAAGGCCCGGCTGCTGGATGACATAACCCGTCCGCCGGCGCAGCTCGACCCGGTCGAGGGTGGCGATGTCCTGCCCGCCGACCAGCACCCTGCCACTGGTCGGTTCGACGAGCCGGTTGGCCATGCGCAGCACCGTGGTCTTGCCGCCGCCCGAGGGCCCGACCAGCACGCACAGCTCGCCCGCGTTTATTTGCAGGTCCAGTTTGTCCACGGCATAAGTGCCGTTGCCGTAGCGCTTGGAAACCTTCTCGAAGCGGATCATGGCTCTCCTTAGCGCCACTGGCGTGTGCAGCCTACCGACCAGGCCGTCATAGCTTTGGCGGGCAGAAGATCCGTGCAGCTCAGATAGGGTCAATGGTGTATGGCGCTCGTCGGTTCGGCCGGCCCGCTGCTCCAGTGGAGCTGGATCTCCTCCCAGTCCGGGACCATCCTCTCGCTGCTGGTCCAGCACATCGAGCTCACGGCCATCGCGGTGGGCACCGGGTTGGCCATATCGCTCCCTCTAGGCGTGGCCGCCTGGCGGCTGCCGGCCCTGCGCACACCGCTGGTGGGTTTCACCGGGCTGCTCTACGTCATCCCGTCGGTGGCCCTAATGGCGTTGCTGGCGCCGGTCACCGGGTTTTTCTCGGTCACCACGGCCGAGGTCGCCCTCGTCAGCTACACCCTGCTCATCCTGCTGCGCAATATCGTCGCCGGCTTGAGCTCGGTCCCGGCCGATGCCCACGAAGCGGCCCGGGGCATGGGCTACACCGAGCTCGAAGAACTGTTCAAGGTCCAGCTGCCCCTGGCGCTCCCGTCGATCCTGGCCGGCCTGCGGGTGGCCACCGTCACGACCGTCGGGCTGGTGAACGTGACCGCTTTCATCGGCCAGGGAGGGCTCGGTCAGCTGATCATCCAGGGCTTCGGCGAGGACTTCAATACCCCCATCGTCGTGGGGCTGGTGCTGTCGGTGCTCCTGGCCGGCGTGGCCGACGCCCTCCTCGTCGGCGTCGAGCACCTTGTCCTGCCATGGCGGCGCGCCGCCGGGGTGCCCAGCCGGTGAACTTCCTCTCGCAGGTGGCCACCTTTTTCAGCACCGGGTCGAACTGGGCCGGCTCCAACGGGATCGTGGCTTTGTCCCTGGAGCAGGCCAAGCTCTCGGTGGTGGCGGTGCTGGCCGCCATCATGGCCGGGGTGGGTGCCGGGTCGCTCCTGGGCCACAGCGGCAGGGGGAGCTTCGCCGTGGTGAACGCGGCCAACGCGGCGCGCGCCGTCCCCTCGTTCGCCCTGCTGACGCTGATCGCCATCCAGCCCGCCATGGTGCGTCTCCAGGAGGGTGGGTTCATCACGGCGGCCATCACGATGTTCGCCCTCGCCGTGCCCCCCATACTCACCAACGCCTATGTAGGTGTCAGGGACATCGACCCCGCTGTCCGCTCCGCCGCGCTGGCCATGGGCATGACCCCGGGCCAGCTCCTTCGCCAGGTTGAGCTGCCCCTGGCCCTGCCGCTGGTCATGGCGGGGATCCGGACGGCGGCCGTCGAGGTGGTGGCGACGGCGACGCTGGCCGCCTACGTCGGTGTCAGCGACCTAGGCACTTATATCTTCACGGGGCTGGACACGCGCAACAACGTGGAGACCTTCAGCGGGGCGTTGCTGGTAGCTGTCCTGGCCCTGGTGGTCGACCTCGTGCTGGCCGCCGCCGCACGAGGCCTGACGCCCGTAGGGTTGCGCGGCCCATCGTGGTCCTGGCGCCACGGTCCGACCGCCTCGCTGGCCACCCTGCGCCCGCGCCGTTCTATTTGAGGCGCGCAATTGTGTGTGCGGCGCGCACTTTTAGGTGAGCCCCTGGCTCTTCAGCCACTGAGCGGCCACCGTGGTGGGGTCATCGTGGTCCACGCTGACATCGGTGTCCATGTTGGCCAATTGGGTCTCGGTGAGCTTGGCGTCCATGGCGTTGAGGGCCTTGGCCACGGCGGCCGTACCTACCGACTTGCGGATGACCGGGACTAGATGGTCGGCGGGCTGGAGGTGCTTGTTGTCGGCCAGCTCGACGAACCCGTTCTCCGCGATGGCCCCGTCGCTCGAGAAGAACTCGGCCACGTCCACCTTCCCGTTTTTAAGGTAGGCCACCGTGATGGGGCCGGCCTCGTCGGTGGAGACGAAGGACTTGAAATGGATGCCGTACACCTTCTCCAGGCCGAGAAGGCAATAGGCGTAGGTCGGGCACTCGGCCGGAGCCCCGAAGGCGAGCTTGGAGGCCACGGGCGCCAGGCTGGAAAGTGTCGTCAGGTGGTACTTGGCGGCCGTCGCCTTGGTCACGGCGAACACATTGACATCTGTGGCCGGCGCCGGGGTCAGTACGGTGGCGCCCTGGGGTGCCAGCGCCGCCTTCAGGGCGGGCAGGTCGGTGCTCAGCTGCGTGGCCTGGGCCGTGTCTTTGGGCTCCAGGTAGACGAGCAGGCTGCCGGCGTAGTCGGGGTAAAGGTCCAGGGACCCATGGGCCAAGGCGGGCTCGACGGCCGTGCGCGTCCCGAGGTCGGCGCGCACATTGGTCTTCAACCCGGCGTGCTCCAGGACGTCGCTATAAAGGTTGGCGACGATGACCTGTTCGGGGAAGTTGGTCGACCCGATGGTTATCGTCGGAGAGCTCGCCGATGACTGGGCCAGCTTCAAGGTGGACGCAGAGGCGACGGAAGTGGCGGTCAGGCCGCCAGCGGTGCCGACCAGCGTGAGGGCAGCCGCAGCCAGCAGAGTTGTCGGACGGGGCATGTGGGCCTCCTTGGGGCGAGGATTGGACGACCCTACCGGCCACCGCCGAGATTGTGAAAAAAAAACTTAGCGGCCACGGTGGCTAAAGGATACGGGAAAGGAAGGCCTGGGTCCGCTCCTGGGTGGGGTTGCTCAGCACCTGCCTGGGGGGGCCGGACTCGACGATGACCCCCTGGTCCATGAACACCAGGTTGTCGCCGACCTCCCGGGCGAACCCCATCTCGTGGGTAACCACGACCATGGTCATGCCGTGCTCGGCCAATGAGCGCATCACGTCCAACACGTCGCCCACCAGTTCGGGGTCCAGGGCTGAGGTGGGCTCGTCGAAGAGCATCAGCTTGGGCTGCATGGCCAGGGCCCGGGCGATGGCCACCCGCTGCTGCTGGCCTCCGGAAAGTTGTCGCGGGTAGGCGCCCGACTTCTCGGCCAGCCCGACCTGGTCCAGCAGTTCGTCGGCGCGCCTGGTGGCGCTGAGCTTGGCTTCGCCCTTGACCCGGACGGGGCCGATGGTCACGTTGTCCAGGACCGTCATGTGGGGGAACAGGTTGAAGTGCTGGAAAACCATGCCGACCTCGGCCCGCCGCTGGCACACCTCGCGATCGCGCAACTCGTACAACCGGCCCCCACTTTCCCGGTAGCCGACCATCTGGCCGTCGACGGTGAGACGGCCGCCGTCCACCTTTTCCAGATGATTTATGCAACGCAGGAACGTGGACTTGCCCGACCCCGAAGGGCCGATTATGCACATGACCTCGCCTTTGCGCACCTCGAGGTCGATGCCCCGCAGGACTTCCAGGCGGCCGTAGCGTTTTCGGACGCCTTCGGCCCGGACCATGACGTCAGCCATGGCTAGGCATTGTTGTCCTGGACGAACGGGATCCCCTCCACATCGGCAAAACGGCCGTACCCCGAGCGCCCCGGACGGATGAGCAGGCCCCGGCGCAGCCTTTGCCACGGGGTGGGGGGCAGCTGGCGCACCGATCCCCGGGCGTAATGGCGCTCGAGATAGTACTGGCCCACCATGAGGACCGACGTCACCCACAGGTACTGCAGGCTGGCCACCATCAACAGCGGGATCGTCTTGTAGTTGGCTGAATATATCTGCTCGACCGTGAACGTCAGTTCCGCCACCACCACCACCGAGGCCAGCGACGTCGTTTTGAGCATCGATATGGTCTCGTTGCCCGTGGGTGGGATGATCACTCTCATGGCCTGGGGGATGACGATCAGGCGCAGCGCCATCAGGCGGGTCATGCCGATGGACTGGGCCGCCTCGGTCTGGCCCTCGTCGACCGAGATCAGCCCGGCCCGCACGATCTCTGACATGTAGGCGCCCTCGTTGAGGGCGAGGCCGACGCTGGCGGCCAGGAACGGTGTCAGCCACGTGTTGAGGTTGAAATGGACCAAGGCCGGCCCGAACGGCATGCCGAGGCTGAAGCTGGGGAATATGTAAGCGGCGTTGTACCAGAACAGGAGTTGCACCAGCACCGGCGTCCCCCGGAAGAACCAGATGTAGACCCAGGCGCTCCCGGTGACGATCGGGTTGGGGGACAGGCGCATGATGGCCAGGACCACGCCTATGGCTATGCCCCCGGCCATGGCCAGGACCGTGAGCGCCAGCGTGACCCCGAGCGCTTTGATGATCTGGCTGGACAGAAAGTAGTTGTTGATGACGCTCCACTCGAAGCGTTCGCGCCGGCGGCCGTACAGCACGACGTGGGAAAAGAAAAGCGAGTGGACCAGCATGACGGTCAGGACCACGACGGCGACGGCCGCCACCCACCGTCCGGGATGGCGGACGGGGACCACCGGCATGTCGGTCCCGGGCTGCAGCGGGACGGGGGCAGGTCCAGCCGGAGCCTCAGGCGTTGTCTTTACCCCTTATCGAGCCCGCGGACCGGGCTGTCGTCCGCTAGCTGGTGGCACCGTTGATGGTCGGGTTGGAGATGGCGCCCTGCTGTACTCCCCATTTGTCCAGGATCTGCTTGTACTGGCCGTCGGCCATGATGGTCTTGACCGCCGCCAACAGCGGAGCGGCGAGCCCGCTGCCCTTGGCCACGGCGAAGCCGTACGGCGCCGTTTCGAACGGCGTTCCTGTCAGCTTGAACTGGCCGTCCGAGAGGTGGACTATGTACGCCGCCACCTGGGAATCGGCGAAGCCAAGGTCGGCGCGGCCATCGGAGACGGCCAGGTTGACCTGGTTTTGGTCGGCGTAGCTGAGGACGTTGACCTTGCACAGCTTGGCCTGGCTCTCAGCGTCGGACTGCTCGGTGGTGCCGGTCTCGACGGCCACCGAATGCCCGCACAGCGACTTGAGCCCGTTGAACGTCTTTTTGCTGTTGGCTTCTTCGTAGAAACCTTCTCCGGCTTTGAAGTAGTCGATGAAATCGACCACCTTTTCCCGGGCCTTGGTGTCGGTGAACGAGGAGTTACCGACGTCGAACTTGCCGTCCTGGATGCCGGGGATGATGGTGTCGAAGGTGGCGTCCACGAGCGTGACTTTGACGCCCAGGACCTTGCCCAGGGCCATGCCCAGGTCAGCGTCGAAGCCGACAATGTGGCCGTTCTGGACGAACTCGTCCGGTGGGTAGGTGGCGTCCACGGCCATCCGTAGGCCGGAGGCGTACTTGGCCGGCAGCTTGACGGGGCTGGCGTTGGCGCCGGCAGTAACGGCCCCGGCGCCGACCACTGCTACGGCGAGCAACGAGCCGGCAGTGGCGACTAAGGCGCGCCTGGCGCCGACAGTCATTGTGCTGCGCATCGGTACCTCCAAGATCGCACGGTGCGTGTGGACCAGGAGTGTAGTGGCTGGGGGCGCAGCCGCCCAAGCGCCCAACCCCCCGTCGTGCCCGTGCCGTAAATCGGGATGGGCAGGTCGGGCTGGGTGCCATGCTGTAGCCGTGCGGATCAGTCCCGAAGAACTCGATTGGGCCACTGAGGTCGTGAGGCGTTGGGTACCGCCCACCCCGCAGTTCGTGTGGCCGTTGCTGGCCCAGGACATTGGCGCCGAGGTGTGGGTGAAGCACGAGAACCACACGCCCACCGGCGCGTTCAAGGTCCGGGGTGGGCTGGTCTACGCCAGCCGGCTCCGGGAGCGGCGCCCCACGGTGAAAGGGCTCGTCACCGCCACGCGGGGTAACCATGGCCAGAGCCTGGCCTTCGCCGGCCGAGCCGTGGGGACGGCCGTCACCATCGTGGTCCCTAAAGGCAACAGCCCGGACAAGAACGCCGCCATGCGCGCCTTCGGGGCCGAGCTGGTCGTGCACGGGCACGATTTCCAGGCCTCCCGCGAGTACGCCGCCACCCTCGGGGCTGAGCGCGGGCTCGAGGTCGTGCCCTCCTACCACCGGGATCTCGTGCTGGGCGTGGCCACGTACGCCAGCGAGCTCTTCGGCGCGGCCGGGGAACTTGACGCCGTTTACGTACCGGTGGGCATGGGCTCGGGCATCAGCGGCCTCATCGGTGTCCGCGACCTGCTCGGTCTGCGCACCGAAGTCGTCGGGGTCGTGGCCGCGGCGGCTCCGGCGACGGCGCTGTCAGTAGCGGCCGGCCGAGTGGTGACCACAGAAGCGGCGAGCACGTTCGTCGACGGGGTGGCGTGCCGCGTCCCCGACGGGGACGCCATATCGGTGATCTGCTCGGGAGCGGCCCGGGTCCTGACAGTCAGCGAAGACGACGCCGCCGGCGCCATGCGCACCCTCTACGCGGCCACCCACAACGTTGCCGAGCCGGCCGGATCTCTGGCGCTGGCCGGCCTTGTCCAGGAGCGGGCCTGGGCGGCGGGCAAAAGGGTCGCCGTGGTCCACACCGGTGGCAATGTCGACGCCGCCACGCTGATGGAGGTCTTCGCCGGACGTACGCCGGGGCCCTAGTGCCGGCCCGGGCCCGGCCGCGCTCAGGTGGTCAAGGCTCGCGGCCGTGGCCGAGATCGGACAAGGCGGCGCCCGCCAGGCGGAACGTCGTCCAGTCGTCGTTGGCCGTTGCTCCGAACGACCGGTAAAAGTCGATAGCCGGCTGGTTCCAGTCGAGCACGGCCCATTCGAGCCGGGTGCAACCACGGTCCAGTGCCCGGGCGGCCAGAGACCCGAGCAGGGCCCGGCCCACGCCCCGGGAACGGTGCTCAGGGACAACAAAAAGGTCCTCCAGGTACAGGCCGTGGCGGCCTGTCCA
>JBEKNX010000210.1:0-7910 GCA_049522375.1 Acidimicrobiales bacterium
CATCAAAGTGCTGCGGCTGCCGGTTGTCTGCCCCTGGCCGAGCTCGCGGCTCGTGTCGACGAGCACCACAATGCGCTCCGGGTCGAGGCCCAACTCCTCGACGGCCACCTGCAAGGCCACCGTGTGGATGCCCTGGCCCATCTCGGTCCACCCGTGGCGGACCTCTACGCGGCCGTCTCTCCTAAAGCGCACAACTGCCTTGGTGACCTCCTTGAAACCGTTGCCCAAACCTGAGTTCTTGAGCGCGAGCCCGAGGCCGACCGCCTTGCCCGCCCGGCGCGCCTCGTCATAACGGGAGGCGAGGACGTCGAGGCAGCGCTCGGCGCCGGCGCAGCCGTCGTCCATCACCTGCCCGGGGCCCCAGACGTCGCCGGGGTGTATGACGTTGCGCTTGCGGATCTCCCAGCCGGTGATCCCTACCGCTTCGGCCAGGCGGTCCATGACCCCTTCCATGGCGAACTGGGCCTGGTTCGCCCCGAAGCCCCGGAACGCGCCACAGATCGGGTTGTTGGTCCGCACCGCGATCGACTCGACGTCTACGGCCGGGACGCGGTACGGCCCCGTGGCGTGGCCGGCCGCCCGCTCGAGCACCTTCATCCCGACGCTGGCGTACGCCCCGGAGTCGCCGACCATATGGGCGCGCACCCCGGTCAACCGGCCCTCTTGGTCGCACCCGGCCCAGTACTCGAGCCGCACTGGGTGGCGCTTGGGGTGCACCAGGAAGCTCTCTTCGCGTGACAGGGTGCACTTGACGGGACGACGGAGGAGCCAGGCCGCCAGTGCTGTCTGGGCCTGGTTCGACATGTCTTCCTTACCGCCGAAGGCCCCGCCATTGGACACCAGTTCGACGCTGACCCGGTCCTGGTCGATGCCCAGCACGGCAGCGATCTGGTCACGGTCGTCCCAGATCCCCTGGCCCCCCGAGTAGACGTGCAGGCCGCCGTCGGCACGCGGCACGGCCAGGCTCGACTCGGGCTCGAGGAAGGCGTGCTCGACGCGTTGGGTCTGGAAGACCTCATGTACCACGTGGGCGCTGGCGGCCAGGGCCGCACCCACGTCACCCCGGGCGTAGGCGGAGCGCGACAGCACGTTGCCGTCGGTACCCCACACGGCGACCTGGTCAGATGTCATCGCCGCCATCGGGTCGGTCAGCGGCTCCAGCGGCTCGTAAGTCACGTCGACGAGCCCGGTGGCAGCTCTGGCCGCCTGGCGGCTCTCGGCCACCACCACCGCCAACACGTCGCCGGCATAGGAAGTGCGTCCGCCCTGGGGTATGAGCACCGGCCAGTCCTGATGGATGATCCCCACCCGCAGGGCCCCCGGGACGTCGGCGGCCGTGAAAACGGCGAGCACGCCGGGCGCGGCCAAAGCCCTGGTGGTGCTGATCCGGGTGATCTCGGCGCGAGCGTGGTCGGTGAGGCGGAGCGCGGCGTGCAGCAGGCCGGGGACCCGCAGGTCGTCCACGTAGCCCCTGTCGCCCAAGGCTAGCGCCTCCGCCTCGTACCTGGGCCCCCGGCTGCCCATGCCGCCCCGGGGGACGGGGAGGATCTCTCGACCCGAGGCGACCAGCTCGATGGCGTCGAGGATCTTGACGTACCCGGTACAGCGGCACAGATGGGCGCCGAGGTGGCGGGACATGTCCTCCCGGGTCAAGGTCGCGCCTTTGCGGTCTACTTGCGCCTTGGCCCGCATGACGATGCCGGGGATGCAAAAACCGCACTGGAGGCCGCCACAAGCCGCAAAGGCCTGGGCGTAGAGCTGCCGCTCGGCGGCGTCGAGCCCCTCCAGCGTGGTGACAGAGCGGCCTTCGGCCTTCGCCAACGGGGTCTGGCATGCCACCTGTGCCTTGCCGTCCAGCATCACCGTGCAGCACCCGCACTGGCCGCTCGGCGAGCAGCCGTCCTTCGGCGAAGTCACGTCGAGCTCCTCGCGCAGCGCGGCCAGCAGGTGCGGGTGGTCGGCGCGGACCGTCGCCGGGGACCCATTTAGGGTAAACGTGATCGTCCCCGTGCCGACCAGGGCCGAGGGCTCAGTCGACGTAGGCACGACTCCACCATTACCCCTAGAGCTTGGAATGTCAATAAAGGTCAACCTGTTCACCGGGGCGGCTAGAGACGGGCGAAGAGGCGAGCGGCCTGCTCGGCTGCATGCCTTCTCACCTCGTCAGGGTCAACTCTCGTAGGTTTGGCGGCGCTGAGGACCTGCTCTCCGCCTACCCAGACGTCGTGAGCACGGACGCCGGGCGTGAAAGCCAGCCGCCACGGGTCGTCCACTCCGTCGTAGGACCACCGCACGCGGTCGTCGAGAGCTTCAGGCACCAGTTCCCAGCCAGCCCGGGCCCAGGCCCATGCCTTTGGGGGTTCGTTCGATAGGTCGGCCTCCCGGGAGCGGGCGTAGGCCAAGCGGAACTCCTCCAGCATGTCGGCCCCGATCCCGTCGCTGCCGAGCACGACCCGGCCTGGCCACGCCGCCGGGTTGGCATAACCGACGGCGTTGTTCATGTTGGAGCGCGGGTTGTGCGCCAGTGTGCCGGGCAGAGGCCGGTCGAGGTGCACGCCGTGGGCCAGCAACCAGTCCGGCTTGGCCAACCCTTCCAGCCGGGCCCCGGCGTCGGCGTCGATGACGCCCTCGGCCACGTGGATGTGCACGCCGACGTGCAGGTCCTCAGCCAGGCCGGCGGCGGCGGCCAAGGTGTCGTCGCTGCAGGTAAAGGCGGCGTGGACGCCGACCATCCCCCGCCGGCCGGCCCGGATGAAGCGTTCGTTCTCCTCCAGGCCCAGTCGCGCCCCATGGGCGCCGTGGCGGTCCGTGACGCCATAGGCGCACACGACCCGCACTCCCACCTCCTGGCAGGCGTCGGCGATCACTTCCAGGCTGCCCGCGATGGCGGCGGGGCTCTCATGGTGGTCGACGATGGCGGTGGTGCCGCACTCGAGCGCCTCGAGGGCGCCCAGGCGCGCCGACGCCCTGATCATCTCCAGGTCGAGGGCCACATCGAGCCGCCACCACACCTGTTCGAGGATCTCGAGGAAAGTGGTGGGACGGACCGGCGGCGCCGGCATCCCCCGGGCCAGCGCCGAGTAGAGGTGGTGGTGGCCGCACACCATGCCCGGGGTCACGTCGCCCATCAGGCCACCTTGCTCGTACGGCCATGACAAGTCAAGAGCCGGCCCGCACGAGGACCGCAGGTCCCCGGACCGCTCACCCCGGGTATGCTGGGAGGTCGTACCAGTCCACAAATGACAGGGGAGCGCTTCGGCGCTGAGAGTGCGGGCAGTCCGCAGACCCTTGTACCTGATCTGGGTAATGCCAGCGAAGGGAGTCAGCGTTATGGCCAGCACCAGCACCGCCAGGCGAGGCGCACGCGGGGGTGAGGGCAAGTGACCGTTGTCGACGCGCCCAGACGAGCTAAGCGTGCCGAGTTGCCGGCGCCGGGACAGCCGGCGGCGGGCCTGTCGGCGGCGCGTTCGGCCGGCAGGTGGCTGGGCGCCGCCACCCCCCCGTTCCTGCTCATCGCCGCCGGCGTGGCTCTGTGGCAGCTGGTGGTGAGCGCCGACCGCATCAACCCCCAGTTGCTCCCCGGCCCGTGGCTGATCGTCCGGTCCACTTGGGACGACCGCGTCGACATCTGGCCGGCCATCGCCGTGACCACCGAGGAGGCCGTCCTGGGTATGGCCGTCGCCATCGTGGTGGCTGTGCTCATCGCCGTGTCGATCGACTCTTTCCGTAGCGTGCGGGGGAGCTTCTACCCGGTGATCGTCGCCTCTCAGACGGTCCCCATAATTGCCCTGGCGCCGCTCGTGCTGGTCTGGTGGGGCTTCGGCCTGCTCCCCAAGGTCATCCTGGTCGCCCTGTTCAGCTTCTTTCCCATCACCGTGGGGCTGGTGCAAGGGCTAGGCTCGGCCGACCCTGACGCCATCAACCTCCTACGGACGATGCGCGCCGGCCGGTGGCAGCTCCTGACCCGGGTGAGGTTGCCGAACGCTCTCCCCCAGTTTTTCACCGGCCTCAAAATCTCGGTGACCTACGCCTACAGCGCCGCCATCGTGGCCGAGTTCGTCGGTGGCATGCAGGGGCTGGGGGTGTACATGACCCAGGCCATCCACGATGCGCCCGTCCGGATGGACCTGGTGCTGGGGGCCGTTTTCGTGATCGCCTTGCTTACCATCCTGCTCTTCGCCCTGGTCGGGATGGTCGAGCGCCTGGCCATGCCGTGGCGGCCCCGCTCGTGAGCCCGGGCCCGCTCGTGAGCCCGGGCCCGTCGGCGACCCTGGCCGTGCGCGGGGTCGGCAAGCGGTTCCCGGCTGGTGAAGGCGAGGTGGTTGCCCTGGACTCGGTCGACCTGTTCGCCGGAGCCGGCGAGTTCGTGTCCCTCATCGGCCCGAGCGGCTGCGGTAAGAGCACGTTTTTCAACGTCGTCGCCGGTCTGGAGCGCCCGAGCAGCGGGGAGGTGCTGATCAACGACGTGGACCTCGACGACCGCTTGGGCGCCAGCGCCTATATGCCCCAGCACGACGCCCTCCTCGGCTGGCGCCGGGTGCTGGACAACGTCGTGCTCCCTCTCGAACTGGCGGGCACCAGCCGTAAAGAGGCTCGCAAGCGGGCGATGCCGATGCTCGAGCGGTTCGGGTTGGGCGAGTTCGCCCAGGCCTGGCCGTGGCAGCTGTCAGGCGGGATGCGCCAGCGGACGGCGTTCCTACGGACGGTGATCGCCGGTCACCCGCTCATGCTCCTCGACGAACCTTTTGGCGCCCTGGACGGGATCACCCGCGCCGACCTGCAGGAATGGCTGAGCGAAGTGTGGGCGGAGTTCGGGGCCACCGTTCTGCTGGTCACCCACGACATCACCGAAGCCGTGTTCCTTTCCGACCGGGTATACGTCATGACGCCCCGTCCGGGCCGGGTCGCTTCTGTGCTGGAAGTCGACCTGCCCCGGCCCCGGCGGCTGGGCCAGCGGGAGGACGAGGTTTTCCAGGCCCTCGAGGCCCGCTTGCGCCACGAACTGGCGACGGCGATGGCGTCGTCGCTCGACCTCAGGCCGGCCCGGCCGTGAACGACCGAAAGGACGGCAAACGAATGCTCAAACTGGCCCGCCGGGTGGCGTCGACGTCCCTGGTGATCGGTCTTGGCGTTACCCCGGCGGTGCTCACGGCGCCGGCAGTGGCGAACGGCCTGCAACCGTTGCGGATCGCCCTGGACTGGACGCCCAATGTCGACTTCCTGGGCATATACGTGGCGATCAACAAGGGGTACTTCACCAAAGAGGGCATAAAGCCGGTCATCATCCCCTATAGCGGCGCTCCGGGGGAGACCCTGATCGAGGCGGGCAAGACCGACCTGGCCTTCACCTACCCGCCCAGCATCCCCGCCTACCGGGCGGCAGGGCTCAAGTACAGGGCGGTGGCCGGCCTGGCCCAGAAGGACACGATCGAGCTGGCCGTCCTCCAGTCGTCGCCTTACACCGGCCCGGCACAGCTGAGCGGCAAGCTCTACGGGGGCTTCGGGGTGCCGAGCGACGAGCCCATAATCGACGCCATTTTCAAGAAGTTGGGGGTGGAGCACCCCGTGTTCCGTCAGGTCGTGCTCAACACTTCGGCCTACCAGGCGTTGGAGGCCAAGCGGGTCGCCTATACGACCATGTTCGGCGGCGTGGACGACGTAACGGCCGAACTGGGAGGGGCCAAGCTCCGGCTGTTCCCCATCCGCAACTATCTCGGGGCGGCGGCCAGCTTCCCCGACGATTCGCTGGTGGCCAGCGACAAAGAAATTGCTACGAACGCACCGGTCCTGCGCCGAGGACTGGCGGCACTGGCTCAGGGCTACATCTTCTCGGCCCGCCACCCGGCCCAAGCTGAGCAGATCTTGATCAAAGACAACCACTCCTTCCTGGCGACCAGCCAGAACGTGGTCGTGGCCACCGGCAACGCCACCGCGCCCACTTTCCTCACCCCATCAGGGCAGTGGGGCACACTGTCCAACGCCAGTTTCAGCGGGATCACCGAGATCATGGCCCAGGGCGGCCTGTTCGACGGGAAAGCCCCGCCGCCGGCTTCTGACGACTATACGGACAGCCTGTTGCCCCAAGGATGAGACGCCCGCGGCTGGGCGGGTAGCGGGCATGGGACGGTAGCGTCCGTTCCGATGACAAAGCTCGAGCGCGCACGGCTGAGGCGCCTTGGCGAAGAGCTCGAGGAGAGCGGGCTGGCCTGGGAAGGGACAGCGGCCTCCTGGGCGATACTGGTGGAGGAGGTCGACCATGCTCTGCGCCCTCCTGTCCACGAGCGGCGGGTATCGAGCGGCGGCACGTTCATCGAGCCCATGTCGGACCCGGCGACGTGGGCGTCCGGGACACAGCTCGACATCATCCGCCAACCTCTGGCCGGTCAACCTCTCCCGGCGGCGCGCCGCTTTGCTGACGGGCTTTCGAGCTGGCTCCTGCGCCGCACGGACGGTACGACCGAATGGCTGGTCTTCGACCGGCCGGCCGGCTCGGAACGAGACCTCGTCGTGCTGGCCGGCGTGCTCGGGGCCAACGTCGTCCAACGCCACCCGTCGGGGGCGGTCCGGGTGGTCGGGGCCTTCGGCGTACTGCGCTGGGAGGGCCTGCGGTGGCACCACGAACCACCCGTGGCCAGCTGGATCGACTCCGTCATGGGGGGCGAGGCGACCGGCGGGCGCAAGGTCATGGAAGCGATGCTCGAGTTCGCCGTTCACGACCTCGGTTCTTTAGGCATCGGGTCGTTGCTCATCTACCGGCCCCATTTCGAAGCTGGTCCGCCGGTCGAAGAGCGGCTACCGGTACCACCGCCCCTGCAGATCCGCCGCGCCGCCCACCTCGCCCCCCTCCGCCACGCCCTGGGGCAGGTCGACGGCGCGGCGATCTTCGATGGTGAGGGGGTGCTGCGCCGGCTCGGCGTGCGCCTTGTCCCGAGCCACGCCGCCGAAGTGACCGTCGAGGCCTTCGGAGGTACCCGCCACACCTCCGCCCGCCGTTACAGCCATGACGACCCGCTCGCCATCGTCATCGCGGTGAGCGAGGACGGGCCGGTCTCGGTGCTGCGCAACGGTGACGTGCTCGGTCCCTCGCCCGTCGGCGACTGACCCCGCTCCCGGCGGGTCAGTGCTCGGCGGGGCCGTCGAGGCCGTGGAGGCTCGGCGGTACGTCGACGGCGTGCTCCTCGAGCGCCTCCCGGGGCACGATCTCGAGAGCGGCCTCGTTGGTCGAGGCCAGCACCACGAAGCACGCCGCCCCGTCCCGGTAGGCGCGCAACCAGTTGACGGCCGTGACGCACCAGCGGTCCCCCGGTACGAGGCCCGGGAAGCGGTACGCCGGCACCGGGGTGACGAGGTCGTTGCCTATACGGCGCTGGTGCTCGAGGAACTCGGCGGTGACGACGGCACAGATGGTGTGCGAGCCCATGTCCTCAGGGCCAGTTGCGCAGCACCCGTCGCGGTAAAAGCCGGTGAGCGGCTCGATCCCGCACGGCTGCAACTCTTCGCCGAGCACGTTCCGGTACGCCACAGCACACAGTACCTACCCGGTAGGCTGTTCGCCCGAGGCCGCCAGGAGCCGCCGGGGCGCGGGCCTGTACCCCCTATGACGGTTGGGAACGGTTGCCTATGCCAGTTGGGGACGACGGAACTGGGACCGCGGCGCGTAGGGCGCGTCACCGGGAGTACAGCCGACGCCCAGGTGGGCGAAAGAGGAGGCCGATGAAATGTAAAACCCGCCGTTCCCGTGCCAGTTCTCGAGGGACATGTTCTCTCCGAAGAAATTCACATTGTCGGCGTCGATCCGGACCGCGTTCAAACCCGAGTTGGAAATGCGGACATTGGACGCTTGGACCATGGCATAAGCGGCCGCCGCCTCGACCCAGATCCCGTTGCCCGCCGGGACGCCAGGACCGGCG
>JBEKNX010000211.1:0-7890 GCA_049522375.1 Acidimicrobiales bacterium
GTCGCGGATCTCCCGGCGCGGCGACACCGTCGCCCGCTTCGGAGGGGACGAGTTCGTCCTGTTGTGCAGCGCGCTGCAGGACGACGACGATGTGCGACTGATCGCCAGTAGGGCGGTACGCGCCATCGGCGAGAAGTTCATGCACGAAGGCAACGACCTTACTGTCACCGGGAGCGTCGGCGTCGTCGTCACGGCCGACCCGGCGGCGTCGCCCGGTGTGCTGGTGCAACAGGCCGACATCGCCATGTACGAGGCCAAGGACGCCGGCCGCGACGGCTTTCGCGTCTTTGACTCGGACCTTCGCGCTCGCTCCGCGGCCAACCACGACTTCGACGCTGCCTTGCGCAATGCCATCGACAATCGGGAACTGTTCCTTCTTTACCAGCCCCTGTTCTCCCTCGAGGACCAATCGCTGCGCGGAGCCGAGGCGCTCGTTCGCTGGAACCACCCCAACCGGGGCGTCATCCCCCCGAGCGATTTCATCCCGCTGGCCGAGGAACGCGGGTTGATCGGCGCCATCGACGCTTTTGTCCTCGACGATGCATGCCGGCAGCTGGCCCAGTGGATGAGCGAGGGCGAGTACCCCGAAGATTTCACGGTGGCGGTGAACTTGTCGGGCCGACAGCTCTCCGACCCCACGCTGGTCGAGCGGGTCGCCAAATCCATCGGCCGCTACGGCATCGTCCCGTCCCAGCTCTGCCTGGAGATCACCGAAACCGCCCTGATAGGTGAGCTCGGGGACGCCGCCACTACCTTGGGGGCGCTGTCGAACCTCGGGGTCCTGCTGGCCCTGGACGACTTCGGGACCGGGTACTCGACCCTGGCCCACGTGCAACGGCTCAACGTCGACATCTTGAAGATCGACCGCAGTTTCGTGGAACAGATCGGTGGCAGCGACCGCGATCGCGAGATTATCGGTGCCATCACCGCCATGGCGCACGCTCTGGGGATGCTGGTCGTCGGCGAGGGTATCGAGACGGACCGTCAGCTCGGGGAGCTGACCGCGCTCGGATGTGACGAGGGCCAGGGGTTCTTTTTGGCTCGTCCGCTCCCCCCCGAGCGCATTGCCGCCTTCAACCGCCAGGGCGGGGGCGACGCCCCCGACGACGCACTTCGGGCGGTGCTCGGCGCCGGGCACTGAACCACTTCCGCACCATCTGGCCGGTCCTGGGCTATCGGGCCGTGAACAGAAGGGGGATCCACCCCAAAAGGGTGCTGTTCCCGTAGACCTCGGCGTAGTAGGTCCCGGTGGCGCTGAAGTTGCCGGTGGCGTCGGCGTAGAACCATACCGAGCCGCGGGGAAGGCTGTCCGAGGCCCACGTGTAGGTGTAGACGCTCTTGGCGGCAGGGGACAGGACCCGGAAGGTGACGTTGGCTTTCTCCGGTGAATTCGTGAACAAGAAAATGGCAAAGCGATAATCACAGCGGCTGCCCTTGGCGCAAAGGAGGTACCAGTTGTTGATGCCGTTGGCCGTGAGCCCGTACCCCGACTTGTCGCCGTCGGGCCCGGAGGGCAGCGAGTTGCCCACGGCCAGGTAGTCGGCCGGGATGATCGACGCCTCCCATTTGAGCGAAGAGCTAGTGGAGGCCGCCGACGCCTTCATGCCGGTCTGGAGGCCTGAAGCCGGTAACGCGAAACTGAGCACGACGCTGAGAGTGGTCAACGTGGCCAGCAGCTTGGTAGCGCGTTTCATCGAGGTACCTCCGGTTATTCGGCAGAACGGTGGCCGCGCTTCTATTGTGGGCCCGCCACCCCGGCCGAGGTCAGCTTTTGACCTGGGCCAAGCGATCGGCCAGGAACGCTCGCTCGACGGCGTTCTCGCTCAGGAGCAGCGCTTCTTCGTAGGCAGCGCGTGCCTCGCCGGCGCGGCCCAGTCGGCGCAGGAAGTCGGCCCGGGCGGCGGCTAGGTAGCTGTAGGTGGCGAGGAGCGGCTCGGTTGCCAGCGTGTCGAGAGCGGCCAGCCCGGCGGCCGGGCCGTCGGCCAGGCCCACGGCCACGGCCCGGTTGAGGGCGACGACGGGGGACGGCCAAATATGGAGCAGGAGGTCGTAAAGGCCCACGATCTCGGCCCAGTCGGTGGCGTCCCATGACGCGGACTGGGAGTGCACGGCGGCGATGGCGGCCATGAGCGCGAACCGCCCCGGTGGGCGGCCTCGGAGCGCCTCGCGCACGAGGGCGGCACCCTCCCGGATGGCTCCGTGGTCCCATCGGGAGCGGTCCTGGTCGGCCAGCAGCACCAGCCGGCCGTCGTCGGCGAGCCGCGCCGACCGGCGGGCGTCCGTGAGCAGGACCAGGGCGAGGAGGCTGGCCACCTCGGCGTCGCCGGGCAGCAGCGCCCACAGCATGCGGGCCAGGTCGTGGGCCCTTTCCACCAGGTCAGGGCGGACCAGGTCGGAGCCCACGGGAGCAGTGTGGCCGGTCGTATAGATCAGGTGGACGACGTTCAGCACGGCGTCGATGCGGGCCGGGAGTTCTTCGATAGGGGGCACCCGGTAGGGGATGCGGGCGGCGCCGATCTTCTTCTTGGCCCGGGTGATCCGAGCCGCCATGGTCGCCTCCCTGACCAGGAACGCCCGCGCCACCTCGGGCGTAGAGAGCCCGCCGACGAGACGGAGCGTCAACGCCACCTGAGCGTCGGTGGCGAGAGCCGGGTGACAGCACGTGAAGATCAACCGAAGACGGTCGTCGGTCACGTGGGAGGGGCCCGGTCCCTCAGCCACGGACGAGGTCACCCGTTCGACGAGAAGGGGAAGAGCGCGCCCATGGGTGGAAACGCGCCGGGCAACGTCGATGGCGCGTCGCCGCGCCACTGTTGTCAACCACGCCCCGGGTTTGGCCGGGATCCCGGCCGTGGGCCAGGTGGCGAGCGCCCGGGCGTACGCATCCTGCACGCACTCCTCGGCCACGTCGATGTCGCCGGCGACCCGGACCGTTGCCGCGAGCACGAAGGCCCACTCGCGGCGATGGGCGTCGGCCACCGCGCTTTCGACGGCCGCGTTCACGAGCTATTGCCGCGGCCAGTTTGCGGAGGCGGCATTAGTCGAAGACCCTGATCGGCCGGACCTCGACCCCGCCCAACGGCGCCGGGATCTGCTTCGCCAGGGCCAGAGCTTCGTCCAGGTCGGTGGCTTCGATGAGGTAGTAGCCCCCGAGCGCCTCCTTCGTCTCGGCGAACGGCCCGTCGGTCACCACGAAACCTCCGGCCGCGTCGCGGCGCAGTGACGTGGCCGTGGTGGTCGGCTGCAGGGCATTCCCGCCTCGCAAGTTGGCGGCATTGCGCTGCCCGAACAGCTGATGGCCTTTCATCATCTCGTCCAGCGTCCCCGGAGCGGTGTCCTCCCACGCAGCTTCGTCCTCGTAGATGAGGACCAGGTACTCGGCCATGATTGCTCCTCCCTCTAAGAGCCCTTCCTGTGGGCGTCTCAGCGAATACGACGAAGCCAGGACGCCCTGATCGACAGTCCTGGCCAGATTGTCCCACCAGTCCCGGGCCGGGGTCGAGAAGTAGGTTCTGGCGGGCCATATCCGCTAAAGTGCCGTGCCCGATAGCCCGGAGGGA
Source organism: Acidimicrobiales bacterium (assembly GCA_049522375.1). Classification (GTDB taxonomy): domain Bacteria; phylum Actinomycetota; class Acidimicrobiia; order Acidimicrobiales; family Palsa-688; genus Fen-671. The sequence continues at coordinate 3,561 of JBEKNX010000211.1, forward strand.
GGCATAGTGCCCGCTCGGCCCCCAATTGTTTCGGTCAGCCGCAACCGCTGGCACAACTGGGTGGTCGGGACCATCGCCGGCGCCATCGCCCTGGCCGCCCTGGTGGTCGGGTCGGAGTTCGGGCAAATGCATACGGCCCATCTCCATCCCAAGCTCGTCGCCTGGATCAGCGCCGCTGTGCTCCTGGTGGCCGGGGTCATCGCCACCGCCCGCCTTTCCGCCGCCCTCAGCCACCTTGTGGCCGGGAAGTCCATCCCGGCGGCGGGAGGAGCGATGCGGGTGCTTTCCGCCGGCGTGGGCTACCTCTTCGTGGCCTTCGCCGTGCTCGCCGTGCTGGAGGTGTCGATCGAGCACCTGTTGGTGGGAGCCGGGCTGGCCGGCGTAGTGCTCGGGATCGCCGCGCAGCAGAGCCTGGGCAACGTCTTCGCCGGGCTCGTCCTCCTCCTCGCTCGGCCCTTCGGTGTCGGCGACCACATCCGGATCCGGGCCGGGGCCCTGGGCGGGATCTTCGAGGCCTGGGTGGTCGAAATGAGCCTCACCTATGTGACTTTGCGCACCGACGACGGGCCGCTCAAGGTCCCCAATTCGGCCATGCTCGCCGCCGGCGTCGGCCAGCTCCCCACCACCACCACCGGCCCGCCGGCCCCGTCCGCCACACCGGCCCCGTCCGCCACACCGGCCCCGTCCGCCACACCGGCCCCGTCGGCCACACCGGGCCCGTCCGCCTCGCGTACTCCGCCGGTATTTGCCTCGCCACCCGTGGAGCAGCCCGGGCCCTAACCTTGCGGTCACAAACCGGTACACGGCCGGGTAAGTGACGGGCTACGTTGGTGGCGCCGCCGGGCACGGTATTCCCGACCTTCTCTCCCGACTACTCCGTCACCGACGCCGCCACCAAAACAGCTTCACCTATCGACGGCAGTCCGGCCGTCGCGGGTGGAGGATCGGTCGTCAGTGTCACGCCGTGCGCGGGCTGGTGGGATCGGTCATCGGCATGCTCCCGCTGCGCTTTCTTCCTGGCGGAGATCTGGCCGCCTGGCACCGCGGTGCCTGGGCGGCTGTCTTCGGCGCCGCTCTTTTCGGCATGCTCCAGGCGATGTTGCGCCCCGTCTCGCACGCGCACGTGGGCCACGCCCCGATCGTGACCGTGATAATCCTCCTGGTCCTGTTCGGCGGGGGCTCGCTGGCTTTCCGCCAGCGCCTGAGAGCCCGGCGGCGACGCCCGCCGCCGGTGCCCACGAGCAATGGGTTGAGCCCCTGCGACCTACGGCCGGACCGCCTCGGGAAGCAGCAGCGCTCGGCGGATGCCGTTGGGCAGCCACCAGTTCCAGCGGCCGAACACGGACACCAGGGCGGGCACGAGCAGGCCTCGCACCACAGTGGCGTCGAGCAAGATGCCCGCCCCGAGCCCGGTGGCGAGCACCTTGATGTCGGTGTCGGGCGCCGAAGCCAACGAGGCGAAGGCCAGGAACAGGATGAGCGCCGCGCACGTCACGAGCCGACCCGTGCGTCCCAGTCCCTCCACGACGGCGCCCCTGGTGCTGCCGGTGCGGTCGTACTCCTCGCGGATACGGGTGAGGATGAACACCTCGTAGTCCATAGAGAGGCCGAACAGGAACGCGAACACCATGAGCGGGACCCAGAAGGTGATCGCTCCGGTGGCCGGGATGGAAAAGATCGCCTGCGAGCCGTGCCCTTCCTGCCAGAACCAGGTGAGCAGGCCGAAGGTCGCTCCCAGGGAAAGCAAGTTGAGCGCCACCGCCTTGGCCGCCAGCAGCGGCGAACGGAACGCCCGGGCCAGCAGCAGGAACGTGATGAGGGCAATCAGGGCGAACATGAGAGGGAAGTGGCCGAACACGGCGTGGCTGTAGTCCTGCTGCGCCGGGCCCTCTCCGGTGATGCCCACCACTCCCGGCAGATGGTCGACGGCGGCTTGGGCCGCCCTGACCGGGTCGAGGGTCAGGTTGTTGACCGTCTCCGCCCTGGGTATGGCGATGATGTCGTCCGTGCCCGCCCGGCTGCCCGAGGGCCCCGAGGCGAGCACGGCGGCGGCGATCCCGGGGACGCTGGACAGCCGCTGCGCCACTCCGGGACCGGCCGCCCTGGAGGTGAGCACCTCAAGGGGAGTGAGCACCCCGCCCGGCACACCTCCGTCGACAAGGGTGTCGTAGGCCTGGCGGGCCGGTCCGGTCTTGGAGAACGCAGATACGCTCGTTTCCCCGACCTTCAGGCCGAACACCGGGAGCATGGCCAGGGCGAGCACGCCCAGAGCGACACCCGTGGCCAGGAAGCGGTGTTTGGTCACACCCGTGGCCCAGGCGGTCCAGGCCCGGCTAGCCCGGGCTTCTTTCCTGATGTGGGGCCAGTCGACCCGCGGCCCGATCCCGCCCAGGACGGCGGGGAGCAGGGTGTTGACCACCACGATCGACACGAGCGGGATGAGCATGCCCCCGATTCCGACGCTGCGAAGCCCGGGGACGGGCAGGACGACCAGAGCAGCCAGCCCGATGGTGACGGTCAGCCCCGACAGGACCACGGCTCTCCCCGCGGTCTCGACGGCGGTGACCACAGCGTCGTGGTTGGTGGCCCCCCGGGCGCGCTCTTCCCGCCACCGGGTCACCAGCAGGAGCGAGTAGTCGATGGCGACCCCGAGGCCCACCAGAGCCACCAGGAACTGCACGATGAAGGAGACCTCGGTTATGTAGGTGAGGCCCAGGATGATCAGCAGGGTCGCCAGGATGGAAACGGCGGCGACGGCCAGGGGGACCAGCGCCAGGAACGACGCGAAGACGAAGGCCAGCACGGCCAGCGCGCCGGCGCCCCCGATGAGGGTCTCAGTGAGCACGCCCGGGCCCTTGCTGGAGGACCCCGCCGCCAACTGGTTCAGCCCGGTCATGCCCACGTCCGCGCCGGGCAGCGCCCTTTGCAGGTACGACTGGGCGGATGTGGCCAGGTGGTCCGGCCCGAAGGACTTGGCCGGCGGCTCGAAGATCAACGCAAAGGTGGACCGCCCGTCGGCGGTGACAAAGGCGCGGTCATGCGTTACCCCGTAGTCGACCACCCGCAGGCTGGGTTCGGCACGGCGCAACCCGGCGAAGGCGACGTCGATGCGGGCCTGGTCGGCGAGGACGTCCTGGTCCGGCGGGACGGTCACGACCGCGACCGAAGGCGGGTTCTCGCCCCCGTTGTGATAGATCGACAGGATCTTGACCGAGGTTTCGTAGCCGGGTTGGCCAGGGAGGGAGAAGTCAACGCTGAGCCGGTTGGAGACCGCGCCGGCCGCCGCCCCGCCCAGCACCAGCACCACCATCCAGCAGGCCAGGACCAGCCGTCGGTGAGCCAGGACGGCGAGAGCCACTCGGCCGAGGAACGTGGGTTGGCGCGCTACCCCCGGAGCTGGTGGGTGCGGACGTTGCAGCGTGGTCAGGGCCATCACCATCTCCTTCGGTTGCGTACTATTCGACAGTGAATGATTCTAACTCGCAGGATGACGGTGTACAATGAATTTTTGTGCCTGACGTATACGGGCCGGAGACTGGCCCTCCTCCCTGGGGCACCGTCGCCATTGGGCCGTTCGGTCACTCGGTCGGCTTCCTGCTGTCCCAGACGGGCGCCGCTACCGCACGCCGGTTTAAAGCCGCGCTGGAAGAGGTCGCCCTCGAGCCTCGTCACTTTGCCTTGATGCGGGCGATAGAGGCGGCAGAGAACCGCTCCCAGCAGCTGTTGGCGGAGCGGCTACAGATACCCCCCAGCAGCATGGTCGGCCTGCTCGACCAGCTCGAAGAGAGGGGGATCGTGGCCCGCCACCTCGACCGGTCCGACCGGCGGGTGAGGATCGTGGAGCTGACCGAGGCCGGGCGGGAGCTGCTGGCCCGGGCGATGCACCTGGCCATGGCGACCGAGCAGCAGATTTGCCAGGGCTTCGACGTCGACCAGCGGGAGCACCTCATATCCATGCTCGAAATCGTGGCGGCCAACCTGGAGCTGGCCAAAGGCGTCCATCCCGACACCGACAACTGACCGGCCCGGCAACTGACCGGCCCACTCCGCCGATCGATTTGTGATATTCCTGCGAAAAAATCGCAGGTACTCAACAAAACGGCGCCCGCCCACGTAAGGAACTTCACAAAACGAGCCCGTTGTCGGGCGTAGAGGGCGCTTTCGGAGCGGCAGGCACCCTCGTAGGGCGCGCGGGCTCGGGCTAGTCGCAACTTGCCGACCACGAAGTTCACGGTCAGGTCAAGTTTTAGGCCGCGATCATTTCCTGGCTGATGAAGTCGTCGAGCGCATGGTCGAACTGCCGCCAGGCGACGGCGAGGGGGCTCCGCCT
>JBEKNX010000212.1:0-7835 GCA_049522375.1 Acidimicrobiales bacterium
GGCTCGTTCATCTTCCTGGGCCCGTCGGGCGTGGGCAAGACCGAGACGGCCAAGGCGCTGGCCGAGTTCCTCTTCGGCGACGAGTCGGCGCTGGTGCAGCTGGACATGTCCGAGTACATGGAGAAGCACACCGTGAGCCGGTTGGTCGGTTCTCCCCCTGGCTATGTGGGCTATGAAGAGGGCGGCCAATTGACTGAGGCCGTCCGGCGCAAGCCCTTCTCGGTGGTGCTCTTCGACGAGATCGAAAAGGCTCATCCGGACGTGTTCAACGCCCTGCTCCAGATCCTGGAGGACGGGCGGTTGACAGACGCTCAGGGACGTACCGTCGACTTCAAGAACACGGTCATCATCATGACTTCCAACCTGGGTACGGCCGACCTGCGCAAGACGTCGGTCGGTTTCGCCAAGGCGGACGAGGCCGTCACCCACGAGAAGATGAGGCTCAAGGTCAACGAGGCGCTCAAGCAGCACTTCCGGCCCGAGTTCTTGAACCGTATCGACGACGTGATCGTCTTCCACGAGCTGACCAAGGACGAGATCACCGAGATCGTCGACCTCTACCTGCGCAGGGTGCGCGAGCAGCTCGAGTCACAAGGCCTCAGCGTCGAGCTGACCCGGGCGGCCAAGTACCTGGTAGTGGAAAAGGGCTACGACCCGACGATGGGCGCCCGGCCGCTGCGGCGGGCTTTGCAGCGCATGGTCGAGGACCCGCTCTCGGAGCGGATCCTCTCCAAGGAGTACAGGGCCGGCGACACGATCATCGTGGACGCCGAGAACGGCGAGATCACGTTCCGGGTTATGGAGCACTTCGAGCCGCCGCCCGTCGAGTTGGCCGGTGCCGTCGGCAGCGACTAGTCCCCCTCGGGCCAGGTAGCTGAGCAACCGCGTGCGGCGAAGGTCGGCAACGTCCTTTGGCGCAGCGGTGCTGGCCGTGGTCCTGGCAGTCACGCTGGGCGCCTGCGGGGCCCGTGTGGACGTGAGCGTGAACGTGGCCAAGGCGGGTAATGGCTCGGTCACCGTGGAAGTGCGACTGCCGCCGGGCACCGCGGGCGCCATAGAGGACCTGCGGGCGGGCCTGCCCGTGGCCGATCTTCGCCGGGCCGGTTGGGCCGTCGACGGTCCGCGCGCCGGCGTTTCCGGTACGACCGTGGTCAGCGCCAGCCACGACTTTTCGGCCCTTTCCCAGCTATCCACGCTCATGGCCGACATCGCTGGCAGCGGTGCGGCCGAGGGACGGCCCTTCCGCTTGTCTGTCACGGAACACAAAGGCGCCCTCGAGGACACCTTCCGCGCCACGGGCACAGTGGACCTGCGGTGCAGCCTCTCGTGTTTCGACGACCCCGCCCTGGCGGCCCGGGTCGGCTACCCGTTGGGTCTGCCGCCGGCCGAGGTCAGCCAGCTGTTCGGGAAGGTCCCGGCCGCCGCGGTCACCTTCCGCTTCTCGCTAGCCCTCCCCGGGCGGCGGACGTCGTCGGGCATGCAAGACGCGGGCAGGTCATCGGTCCTGGCTTTAACGCCCGTGCTCGGTGAGGCTACGCCCCTGGCCGCCAGCACCGAAAGCGTCAACACCGGCTTCCTGCGGCTGCTGGCCGCCGTCGTCAGCGCCGGCGCCCTGGTCGTGCTGTTCACCGCGGCGTGGTTGGTGCAGCGCCGGCGCCGCGGGCGCCCTGCTCGCCGCGCCGGCAGACGCCCGGGCTTTCCCGTCACCGGCGGCCGGTAGCCTTCCTCGTCGATGAGCAAGCCGCGTACGGTCCACCGTTGCCAGAGCTGCGGGGCCGGCCACGGGCGCTGGGCGGGGCGTTGCGCGGTATGCGGGGAGTGGAACTCGCTTCAAGAGGAGTTGGTGGTCGACGGGCCGCCGGGCCCGCCCGGACTGGCAGGCTCGGGGGACCGGTCGGTGGGCATAGACGCTGATTGCGCGCCGGTTGCCCTGGGCGAGGTGGACCTCAGTGCCCACTCGCCCATGCCGACCGGGATCGGCGAGCTGGACCGGGTGCTGGCCGGCGGCTTGCTGCCGGGCTCTGCCACCCTTCTGGGCGGGGAGCCCGGTACCGGCAAGTCGACCCTCCTGCTCCAGGCTCTGGCGGCCATGGCGTCGAGCGGCAGGCGCTGCCTCCTGGTCGCGGCCGAGGAGTCAGCCCAGCAGGTCCGGCGACGGGCGGGGCGCCTGGGCACAGACGTCCCCGGGGTCTTCGTCGTGGAGGCGACGCGTTTGCCCCAGGTCGAGGCCGCCGTGGCCAGCCTGGCGCCCGATATGGTCGTCGTGGACTCGGTGCAAGCCGTAAGCGACATCGAGGTGCCCTCCCCGGCAGGATCCCTGGCCCAGGTGCGAGCGTGCTCGCACGGCCTGGTCAGCCTGGCCAGGGCGTCCGGCGCGGCGCTGGTCCTGGTGGGCCATGTGACCAAGGAGGGCGCCCTCGCCGGCCCTCGGGCGTTGGAGCACCTGGTGGACACGGTCCTCAGCTTTGAAGGCGACCGCTACTCGTCGCTCAGGGTGTTGCGCGCCCTTAAGCACCGCTTCGGCGCCACTGGTGAGACGGGGCTGTTCGAGATGGGGGAGAAGGGCCTTACCGGCGTGCCCGACCCCAGCATTTTCTTCCTGGGCGGCCGGTTGGTCGGGGCGCCCGGGTCGGCCCTAACCGTGCCCCTGGAGGGTTACCGGCCTCTGGTTGTGGAGGTGCAGGCGCTGGTGGGCCGTTCCTCGCCGGTGCCCCGTCGGTTCGTCACCGGCCTCGACCCGGGCCGCGTCGGCTTCCTGGTAGCCGTCTTGGAGAAGCGCGCCGGGGTACCGGTCGGTGACTGTGACGTGTACGTCTCCGTGGCCGGTGGGGCGCGCGCCTGCGAGCCGGCTGCTGACCTGGCGGTGTGCCTGGCGCTGGCCTCGTCGCTGTCCGGTCAGCCTCTTCCGGCCCAGATGGTCGCCCTGGGAGAGGTGGGGCTGGGCGGCGAGCTGCGGCAAGTCAACGGGATGCCCAAGAGGTTGGCGGAAGCCCGGCGCTTGGGTTTCGGTGATGCGCTGGTCCCCACGTCGGCCCAGCGGCCAACCCGGCCCGAGCCGGGCGTCGCCCGGGACCGGCGCCGGGAGCTGCCCGCCTCCACTCTCCGCCAGGCCTTAGCTCTGGCTCTGGGAGCAGGACCGGCTCAGCTGCCCGGCGGCGCCCCGGGTACCGGCACCAGGGCGGCGCCGGTTATGGGCCAGCCGTCGGGCGACCAGTAGAGCTTTCGTACCTGTACCCAGGGCTGGCCCGCAGCCCAGGCGTCGTAGTAGTGGTAGACCATCAGGTACCTGCCTGCGTCCATGGTGAGCGAGGGCCCTCCCGGACCGATCATCCCGTCGGTGCTTCCCTGGAGCTCCATGCCACCGCCGTCGGTCATGGCGGTCCCATCAGGGTCGAGGAAGGGCCCCGTAATGGACGGTGAGCGCCCCACCAGGATCTCGTACGTGCTCCCGAGAGCCCGGCAGCAATAGCCGGACGAGACGAAGAGGTAGTAGAAGCCATCGTGATGGACCATGTACGCGCCCTCTTCAGGGTCGGGCGCGGGTGCCGATGAAAGCGGGTATATGGTCGGGTGAGCCGAGAGGGGCAGGCCCGTGGAAGGGCCCAAGGCCAGGATCTTTATCCCGCTCCAAAACGACCCGAACAGGAGCCATTTAGCCCCGGCTGGGGCCGAGACTAACGCCGGGTCGATAGCGTTGTAATTGTCGGCGGGGGTGGAGGAAAAGACCACGCCATCGTCCTTCCAACCGTAGCCGGGCGCCGATTGGTCCAGGGTGCGATTGGTCGCCAAAGCGATGACCGAGTCGTTGGAGCCAAAGCTGGAAGCGGCATAATATAGGTGGTACAGACCGTCGAAATAGGAAATGTCAGGCGCCCATAAGTTCTGGGTGGCGGGGATCCTGTTGGTTATCCAGGCTGGGATCCTGGTGAAAACGGTGCCGGCCAGGCGCCAGGTCCGCAGGTCGGCCGAGACCCGGACCTGAATATCCCCGTCGTTGACACCGCCGCTCGGGTCGCCCGTCGAGAACATGTACCAGCGGTTGCCTTCACGGATCATGCTGGGGTCGTGAACGAACATGTACGAGGGCACGGGAGTGCTGGTGGCGGCGGCGGCCGGGCTCGGTATGCCCAGCGTCGAGAGCAGTGCCACCAAGGCGGCGAGGGCGGCGGTCCGCAACCTGCCGGGCAAGCCCCTGCTCCCCTCGTCCATCGTCCGGCCCCCTGGGGCGGTCCCCGTCTGGGTCACGCCCGCCCATCAGGGTACCAGGGGTGGGAGGCGGGTCAAGCAAAGGTTTTCCGTTGCCTTTATAGTGGCTGTGCGAAAACTCCGAGGAGGAGAGCGGCGTGCCCGAGCACCATAAGATGATGGGACCGCTGCTACCGAGCACGGACAAGCATGTCCGGCTGCGCCCGATGCCCGGTGGGGCCATCAGGCTGCGCGGCGGTTTTTGGGCCGGGCGCCAACTGCTCAACCGCGAGGTGACCATCCCCCACGGGATGCACATGCTGGAAGAGGCGGGCAACCTGGACAACCTGCGCCTGGCCGCCGGCCTCATCAAGGGGGAGTACCGCGACCCGCTTTTTCGCGACTCCGACGTCTACAAGGTGCTCGAAGCCATCGCCTGGGAGCGCCAGCACGGGCCGGACGCCGACCAGGACCGCTTCTTCGCCTCGTCGGCCCAATTGATCGCCGCCGCCCAGGCGCCTGACGGCTACCTCAACTCCCACGTGCAGGTGTGCGAGCCCGCCAACCGGTTCGGGAACCCGGCCATGAACCACGAGCTCTACTGCGCCGGTCACCTGTTCCAGGCCACGGTGGCCGAGGCACGCAGCGGAGGGGGCCCTTCGCGCCTCCGGCCGGTGACCGAGCGTTTCGCCGACTACCTGCAGTTGGTACTGACCCAGGAGAGGCCTTTGTTTGTCCCCGGCCACCCCGAGATCGAGACGGCCCTGGTCGAACTGTACCGCCAGACCGGGACGGCCAGCCGTCTCGACCTGGCCTCGAGCTTGCTGCGGCGGCGGGGGCAAAAGAGCCTGCGCTGGAGGTCTTTCGGGCCCGAGTACTTCCAGGACGACCTTCCCCTGACCGAAGCCGGCCGCGTGCGGGGGCACGCCGTCAGGGCGCTCTACCTGCTGAGCGGCGCGGCTGACGCGTTCATGGAGACCGGTCAGGACGACCTTCTGCGGGCCTGTCTCGACCAGTGGCAGGACGCCGTCTCGACCAAGACCTATATCACCGGCGGCATGGGCAGCAGGCACCAGGACGAAGCTTTCGGTGAGCCTTTCGAGCTGCCTTCGGACCGCGCCTACTGCGAGACTTGTGCGTCGATCGCCAGCATCATGTTGAGCTGGCGGCTCACCCTGGCGACGGGGGACCCGCGTTTCGCCGACCTGGCCGAGCGGACACTTTACAACGGGTTCCTCTCCGGCTGGGGCCTGGACGGCAAGAGCTTCTTCTACGTGAACCCGCTCAAGAGCAGCGGGGGCCGGCGCCAGCCCTGGTTCTGGTGCGTGAGCACCGGTTACCCCTTCGAGGCCGCTGCCTCCATAGCTGTAACCGAGGCCCCGGAGGCGGAGGTGGACCTGGCCGTGCGCGTGCCGTCCTGGGCCCGGGACGCCTCGGTGGTCCTCAACGACAAGCCGGGGCCCTCGGGACCTGACGGTTCGGGGTACCTCAGCGTGAGCAGGAAGTGGCGAGCGGGTGACAACCTGGTCTTCAGCTTCCCCGTGCGCGCCCGGGTGGTGCGGCCCGACCCCCGCATCGACGCCATCCGCTCGTGCGTGGCGCTCGAACGGGGCCCGCTCGTTTACTGTGTCGAGAGCACAGGTCCTGGCCGAGCGAGCCTGGACGGGTTGGAACTTTCGCCTCGCCCCGGCGCCCTTCAGGAGCAGCACCTGGATATTGCCGGGCACCCGGTGGTGGCGTTGCGGTGCCCGGTCACCAAGCGCGCCACGGCTCCAGCGGCCACCTGGCCGTACGACGACGGGCCCGGGCCCAGTGAGGTGCCCAGCCCGGAGAGCGCCGAGGTCGTCGCCATCCCCTATTTCGCCCGGGCGAACAGGGGGGAGGCGGACATGCGCGTATGGCTGCCCGCCTCAGGCGGCTGACCCGGAGCCAACAGGAGGGCTCACGGGACGAGTTCTGAAGCGCCCGTCGACTGCCGTTGCACGAGCCGGCAGGCAATGGTGCGCACGCCCCCCGGTATAGGGGCGTTCATGGCGGCAATTAGCTCCGAGGCGGCGACCCGTCCCAGCTCGGCCAGGTTGGGGTCAACCGTGGTGAGCGTGGGACGGGAGGCGGCGGCCATGACGTCCCAGTTGTCGTAGCCCACGAGGGCGATGTCATCGGGTACGTTACGCCCCGCCTCGCGTAGCGCGTCCGCGGCCCCCCGAGCGATCTGGTCGCTCCCGCAGAAGACGGCGTCCAGGCGACCCTTGCGGGCCAGCAACTGGCCCACCGCTTGGCGGCCCCATTCCTCGCTCCAAGTCCCGTAAAGTACTGAACCCCCGGCGAGGCGCAACCCGGTCTCAGCCAGGACAGACAACGCCCCGGCGGCCCGCCGTTGCACAGCGGCGAAGCGTCGTGGCCCGGTCACGTGCGCGATGCGGGTACGGCCCGTAGCCACCAGGTGCTGCACGGCCAACCGCCCTCCTCCCTCGTCATCGGGGATAACCGATACGTCCCCCGGGCCCGTCGATTGGGTCATGGCATAGACGACGGGCACGGGCAGATCGGGCGCGACGGGGGCGCGAGGATCTACACGCCGCCCGGCGATGATGATCCCGTCCACCCGCCTGGATAGCAGCGTCCGTATGTAATGCCTTTCGCGCTCGGCGTCGTCCCGGGCATCGCACAGGAAGGCAGAGATGCGCCCATCGCCGAGAGCGTTCTCGGCGCCGAGCATGACCGGGATGCTGAACCGGCCGAAGCTGTCCGTGGTGAGCAGCCCGACCGTGAAGCTTCTTCCTGCCAGCAAGCTCCGAGCGAGCGCGTTGGGTTCGAAGCCGAGGCGCTGGGCGGCCTCGGCGACCCGGGCACGGGTCTCGGCGCGCAACTTGCCCCGGCCATTCAGCGCCTTGGAGGCCGTGCCAATGGACACTCCGGCGAGAGCGGCCACATCAACGATGGTCGACGACGGTCGAAGGCGCCTCGTCAGTGACTCCCCTTCCACCATTTGTGCGGGTGGGTGCGTAAGAGTCTGGCACCTGCCCCGCGGCGCTGTCAACGGCCGGCCGGCCCCGGCCCCCCTGGCGATGGTCCCGTCGGCAACTCCTGCCGGGCTCCTTGACAGGCGCCCAGGGCGCGCTCTAGGTTGTAAGGGAAAAGCTTTTCCGCCAGTCTTGGGGTGGAGCTTTTTCGCAGTAGCCAGCTGGAGGCACGGGGGGTCGGGATGAAAAGCTCGAGAGCTTTCTGTCTGACTGACGGCCAAGCCTGCTCTCCTCGCAGACGCGTCGCGCCCTGCAGCCCTGCGTGCCAGTGGCCATTGCGGCCCCCTTGGTGTGCACGTGACATCCACGAGGAAAGTAGAAAAATCATATGAGACGAAAAGGATGGAAACGGCTTAATCTGGTAACACTACCCACTTTGGGTGTGCTCGTTACATTGTCTTTGACCGCGGCACCGTCCGGGGCGGCCAGCTCGGGAAGTTCCGCCTTCGGGGTCAATGCCACCGGTACAGTACAGTTCTGGAACAGGTCAGCGACTTGCCAGGACAAATTGTGCACGATCCTGGTGAGTAATTTCAACGCCACGCACCCGGGCTTGAAGGTGGTCCTCACTCAAACCAGCCCCAACGACGATACCTCGAGCCTGGCGACTTCCATTCGGGCCGGTGA
>JBEKNX010000213.1:0-7784 GCA_049522375.1 Acidimicrobiales bacterium
GCTCGGCGTCGCCGGCCACCGGCCGGGCGTCGAGGAGGCCCTGGGCGACGCGGAGGTCGGACTCGGCGGCCTCGCCTACCTGTGAAAGCGTGCGTACGCTGTGGTCCAGAGGCATCGGGTCGTCCCAGATCGGGTACCAGAGCCGGTCCGCCAACTCCGTGATGCCGGGCCTGCCGTCGTGCACCAGCAGCAGGTCCAGGTCGCTGCCCGGGGCCAGGTCACCCCGGCCCAGGCTGCCCACGGCCAGGAGCGCCACCCCGGCGGTCGCTCCACCCGCAGCCTCCCGCCGGGCGCGCCGCCCCGCGAAGGGCCCGGCCCTCCGGTTGGCGGCCGGGGGGCCCTGGCCCGGCGGCGGGAGCAGTGCCTGGTCAAAGACCTCTTTCAGCCAGGCGTCGGTCAGCGCTAAAGCGGCCCAGCTCCATTCGCGGCCCCGCAAAGAGGGGCCCGCCCGTAGCCTCGCCCAACCGGCGCTCAGCTTCGGACGTTCGCTGGCCTGGGGATCCGGGCTGGGCTCTTCCGCAGCGGGCCTGGGCTCTTCCACAGAAGGCACGGTAGCGGCTGGCGGTGCGGCCCAGAACGGCGAGCCCACCGAGGCGCAGGGTGCTCAGGTCCAAAGCGCCGCCGTCAGGCCGGACGCCCGGGCGATGGGACGGCGCAGCGCCGCCCGCACCGACTCCTCCGTCCCGACCAGGACGAGCTGTCGGCGGGCGCGGGTCACGGCCGTGAGCAGGAGCTCCCGGGTAAGCACACGGGAGGTGGGGGAAGGCAGGAGCACGACCACTTGGTCGAACTCGGAACCTTGCGCCCGGTGGGCCGTCATGGCAAAGGCGGTCTGGACTGCGGCCAGGCGGGCCGGGCTGACCGTCACCACTGCGCCGCCACGCCGGAACGCCACCGCCAGGCCCCCACCGGCCCGGGCCACGGCCACCCCGGTGTCCCCGTTGAACAGGTCCAGGCTGTAGTCGTTCTCCGTCACCACGACGGGGCGGCCCAGGTACCAGCCACCGTCGCCCGGCGCGGCTATGGCACCCTCGGAGGGCGTCGGGCCCGGCGGGCCGGGGCTGGGCGGGACGGCGGCGTCGGCCGCCAGCCACTGCTCGGCCCGGGAGTTCCACGTGCTCACCCCTACCGGGCCGGCACGGTGGGCGCACAACAACCGCGCCCGGCCAAGGGCTTTGAGCGCGGCTGCGCCATCACCTCGGCCGGCCGCGGCGGCCAGGGCCCGGCCGGCGCCGACCAGGACGGAGCGCACGGGCTCCAGGCTCTCCGCAGCGGCGATGGCGGCGTCGACCGGGAGCCACTGGACGCCGTCGGCCTCCTCCGAGGCCCCCGGGCGAGGGGACAGGGTTGCCATCACGCCGTCGCTGTCACCGGCGTGGATGGCGTCGGCCAGCTGGGCCAGCGGGCCGGAGAAGCGGTAGTTGGCCTCCAGCACGGTGATCGAAGAAGCCATGGAAGAAGCGGTGCCCGGCCCCGTCCGGGCCGGGCCTGAGCCCGCGCCTGCGGGCCCCACGATGTCCCCGAAAACAGCCCCCGCCTCGACCGACGCCAACTGTTCATGGTCTCCCACGAGCACCAGGCGGGCGTCGCCACGGACAGCCTCAAGCAAGCGGGCCATCAAGGGCAGGGACATCATGGACGCCTCGTCTATAACGACGACGTCGTGAGGAAGCTGGTTGCCGCCATCGTGGCGGAAACGGCCGCTGCTGGCCGGGTGGCGGCCCAGCAGGCGGTGGACGGTCGATGCTTCCAGTGCCCTGAGGCGCTGGCGGACGCCCTTGCCCACGTCAAGCCGGCCGGCCTCGTCGTGGACGGCCTCGGCCATGCGGGCCGCCGCCTTGCCCGTCGGCGCCGCCAGCGCCACCAGGGGCCAAGCCCCCCCGCCGTTCACGGCTTGCTCGTCGATCAGGGCCAACAAGCGGGCGATCGTTGTCGTCTTGCCCGTCCCGGGACCGCCGGCGATGACACTGAACCGGCGGACCAGGGCATTTTCCGCGGCCTGGCGCTGGCCTGGGGCGCCGGCCCCGGGGAAGAGCCGGGCCAGTCCGCTCATCATTGCCGCCTCGTCGACCGCCGGGGGCTGCGCCCCGCGGCGAGCCTCGAGGTCGGCGGCGACGTCTCTCTCGTCGCGCCAGTAGCGCTCCAGGTAGAGCGCGCTGCCGATCAGGCGCAGAGGACGGTCGTCTGGGCCGGTGGCCCCGCTGGCCACGAGCGAGCTCCGGGCGAGGCTCTGCAGCCAGGACGTGAGCTCCGGCCAGGGCAAACACGAAAGGTCGGCCTCGGCTTGGCCCTCGCCGTCTGCCATGGTGAGAGCTTCGGCCGTGACCGTTTCACGCAGCGTGGACAGTTCAGCCAGTACATGGCCGGCTCTCGGCGCCCGCACGGCCAGGGCCACGGCGAGGATGACCGAGGCGTCGCTTTCCCCACCCAAACGGGCCAGTGCTCGGGCGACGTGAACATCCGACGGGGCCAGCACACCGGCCTGGTTGAAGGTCGCCACCAGACCACCCTCGTCGTGGTGGAGGACGAGCTCGGTGCCCGGGCGGCCCAGGGCCATCAGCGCGCCCCTGGCCCGGGCCCAGGCCCGGCAGCCGGTGCCGGCTCGCCGGCGAACAGGTCGGACATCCCGGTCACCAGCTCCACCGGCGGGCGCCAGCCGAACACCCCGGCGGGTGGGCCGTCGTGGGTGGCCGGGACCGGGCCGGTCATCCCCCGGACGAACAGGTAAAGTGCGCCTCCGAGATGGACGTAGGGGTCATAGGAGGAAAGCCGCCATCTCAGGTAACGGTGCAGCGCCACCAGGTAGAAGGTGGCCTGGAGGACATAGTGCGAGCGGCGCATCTCCGCCTCGAGGGCAACGGGGCGGTAGTGCCAAGCGCTGAGCTCCTCCCCGGGTGGGCCTAGCCAGTTGGTCTTGTAGTCGACGACGAAATAGCGCTCCGGGCGCCCCTGGCCGCCCAAACGGAAGACCAAGTCGAGGCTGCCCGTGAGATAACCACGCAGCCCGGTGGCCAGCGCCGGCCCGGCCAGAATGGCCGCGTAACCGGCGAGCGGCTGCCCGGGCCGGAGGTGCCTGGCCAACAGTGCCGCCATGTCGGCGGTGCTGGCTTCGCCCACCGGCTGGTCGCCGCCGACCAGAGGCAGCTCGAACCCAAGCTCGTCCAACCGGTCGCGACGACCGATGTCTGCCAGGCAGGCGCCGTCGGCCAGCGCTCCCAAGGGCGTCAGGATGGCGGCTTCCAAGCCCCGGACCAGCGTGCTGGCGTCATCGGCGCGTCCGGGATAGCCACCCATCCGGGCACCGACCACCCGGGCCAGCTCGGCCCTGAGGTCGGGGGCCGAGAAATCCACGGCTTCTAGGACCCCGTGCACAAAAGTGCCGACCTCGGCGCCGGTCGGGACCGGCGCCAGCAGGCAAGGGACGGCTCGCAGGCTCAGCTCGGCCTCCAGGCCAGCCTCGGCGGCAACCGCGCCCGGCACCGGCACCGACCCGGTGGCGAGCCCGGCCGGCCCCTGCTCGGCGGGCTCGTCGGTGGTGCCGGGCTCCTCCGCCTCGCTGCTGACCAGCGCTCCGGGCCCGGGAGAGGTCCGGTGAGCAGGCGCGGTGATGCTCGAGTACGAACTGCGCCGCCAGCGGAGATCGAGGTGCCGGCTGAACGGCGCCAAGAAGAGCTCAGCCGGGGGACCGGCCGGCACCGGCCCCGCCCAGCACTGTCCCGTGCCGCCCGTGGCCGTCTCCACGCTGACCAGGCCCGGGACGGCGCCAGAGATCCTCTCGAAGCGGTCCCGGATCTCGCTGTCCCGGGGCGCCCCCCGCCGGCCCTCGGCGGCCACGTCCCCGGCGGCGTCCTTGGCCAGCAGCAGGCGGCCCAGGGCGGAATGCTGGCTGCCTTGCACCGCGGCCCACCACACGACCGCCTGGTGCTTGGCTCGGGTCAGGGCCACGTAAAGGTGGCGGAGATCCTCGCCCCGCCTTTCCTCTTGCCCGCTGCCACGGTGCCGCTGGTACTCGGCGTCGCCCGCCTCACCCCCGACGTCCAATTTGCGGCGGCCGCTGTCTTCGGCATCGTGGAACATGACCGGCGCACCGGAGTGGTCGCTCGGCGCAACGTCCCACATGTAGGGGCAGTAGACGATCGGGAACTCGAGCCCCTTGGCCCGGTGAACAGTCAGGACGTGCACAGCATCGGAAGCGGAGTCAAGGCGCCGGCTGCGCTGGTCGGCCTCGGTCGCCTCTGAGCCGGGCTCCACGGTGCGGCGGGCCAACCAGGTCCGCAAGGCGGCCAACCCCAGCTGAGAGCGCATGGCTTCCGCGTGCAAAAGCTCGGCCACGTGAGCGAGGTCGGTAAGGGTACGCTCGCCCTCGGTTTGGGCCAGTAAGCGGGCCGGCAGGCTCTCAGTGGCACTGATGTGGCCGAAAAGGCCGGCTACACCGTCGCGCCGGACCACAGCTGCCCACAGGTACAGGTGCGAGTGAACGGCTTCCCAGGCATCTTCGTCGGCGGCCGCCAGTTGTTGCGCCGTCATGCCGACGAACGGGGTCAGAGCGGCGGCGGCGGCCCGCGACCGAGCCGCCGGCTGCTCGAGCGCTTCCAGCAACCGCAGCCAGTCACGCGCCGCCGGGGTGGAGAGCACGCTCTGGGCGCCGGCCACGACCACGGGCACCCCGGCAGCCCGCAGGGATCCCTGGACGACTACCGCGTGGCGGTTGGTCCGCACCAGTACCCCGATATCGTTCGGCGAGATGGCCCGCGTGCCTTCGCCGTCGCCAGCGGCGTCCCAGGTGACGAGCTCGGCCCCTGAGCCGAGCAACGAGACAACATCACCGGCCAGGTCATCGGCTATCCAGCGCAGGGCCGAGCCCTTTTGCACGAGCCGCTCACCGGTCCGCACCAATCTGGGGTCGTCGCGGGGCACGAGACGGGCCCGCAAGGAAGCTGAGGAGGGCGCGCCGCGCAGGCCAGGGTGGTGGTGCGGAGGGGTCGCCCGCACGCGCCGGTAAATGATCTCGGGATGACCCAGGTGCAAAGGGTCGAAAAGGGCGTCGTAGGCCGCCAACAAGGCGGCGTCAGACCGCCAGTTTTCCTCCAGGGTGAAGTGGTGCTGAGGGCCGGCCACGCGGGCAGCGTCGAGGTAGGAATGGACGTCGGCGCCGCGGAAAGCGTAGACCGCTTGCTTGGGGTCGCCGACCAGCACAAGCCTCGTGCCGATGGCGCCGGCAAGGGCACCGGTAAAAGCCTCCCTCAGTACCTGCCACTGCACCGGGTCGGTGTCCTGGAACTCGTCGACGAGCACCACCCGGTAGCGCTGGCGCAGCCGGGCACGGGCCGCCGGCCCCCGGCGGGGATGGTGGAGGGCAACGGCCAGCCGCACGAGCAGGTCGTCGTAGGTCAGGAGGTTGGCATCGAGCAAGCGGCGCCCGACCTCGAGACGTACGCCTTCGGCCAACCGCCGTCGCCAGCCCGACGGCGTCATGTCCCGCTTGTCTGCGGCCGGTCCCAGGGGAACCCCAGGGTTGCGGACCACCTCGAGGCCGGCCCGCAGAGCATCCCGGCGCCCCACCGGCGCCGTGCCCCGCAGCAGCGCGTGGCGGGCCAGCAGATCGTCCACCACTTCTTCGACCACGTCGTCAGAGTCCTCCAGGAGCACGGCTCCCGGGGCCACGTCGCCCCAGACGCCCAGGGCGTTGAGCATCATGTGACAGAAGCCATGCGTCGTAATGATCGTGGCGCTGTCGAAGTTGGCCAGGGCGTCGGCCAGGCGGGCTCGACGCTCGGCGGCTGGGCCAGGCCCGTCGCCGCCCAGCCGTGCCAGCACGCCATCACCGGAAGGAAGCCTTTCCCCCGTGTCCAGCATCCGGCCCAACCCGGTCTCGGCCGATACGAGCCTGGCCCGCACCCGGTCCCTCAGGGTCCCGGTGGCCATCCGCGTGAACGTCACCACCAGGATCTGCGAAAGAGGGGCGAGGCCCTCGGCCACGGTCCGAGCGACCAGTTCGGCGATGGTAAACGTTTTTCCGGTGCCGGCGCTGGCTTCGAGGACGGTCACCCCGGGCTCGGGCAGAGGACCGCAAATGTCGAAATGACGGGCGCCAGGGACCGTTCCCATCAGGCCATGCCCATCAGTAGGCCGTCAGCTTCTCATGGCTGAGGACGGGTTGCCATAGACGTTGCGCGAAGCGCCCGAACCGCGTCTGCTCCGAAGACGCCCACCCGGAGCCAGCCTCGTCGTCGTCCGGGGCACGGCCCAGCAACCGGTCCAATGAGGCACCGGCGCCCAGGACGAGCTCGTGCTCCGGGTCGGTGCACTCTCCTTGGACTTCGTCAAAGGCCGAGGCCCACCTGCCCCGGGCTTCGCGACGCGGGTCATCGCCCCTTTTTGCCGCCGCCGCCCACGCCGCCGACGTAGCGCAGTAGATGGGCAGCGGTTCCCGCATTCCCCGCTCGTACAGGTCCACCAGCACGCCGAGCGCGTCGAGGGCGGCCGAGCCACGCGAGGGCCCGTCCCCGCCCAGTGGGCTGAAGGTACTCACGCTCAGCCGGGGCTGGGCAGCACTGCTGCTTTCGGCCTGACCGATCGTCACGGCCGAGGGCGCCGATCGCGGGTGGGCGGCACTCAAGGCAACGAACTGCGCCCAGGCCCGCAGGCGGTGCTTGGGCGCCAGTTTGGAGTACGTGCAGCGGACTATCGCGCCGTTACGAACTCCCGGGACGGTGCCGACCACGGACGGGCCGCCGGGCAAAGCGACGTCCACCTCGATTGCGGCCGGCGGCGCCGGCTCGCCGGAGAGACTGTCTACCTTCCCGACCAGAGCGGCCACTACGCCCGCGACTTCTTCGAGGGCGGCCTCCCCCAAAGGCCCGGGGGGCAACAGGCCCCGGCCCCGTTCCGCCTCCACCGCCCGGTCCCAGGGGATGCCCGAGAGGCGGGCCACCAGCAGGCGTTCGCCCAGGCCCCACCGCTCGAGCGGGCTCATTTCGACGCGGAGCGACACCGAGATCTGGGGTACTTCACCGGCATAAAGGCCGAGCCGTTCCCGAAGGAACGCCCGGACGGGGTGTTCCAGGAACCGGGTGAGCGAAGTCAGCGCCACGGTGGCGCGCCGAACAGGCGGGAGCCTCTCAGGCAGGAAGGCGAACGGGGAGCAGCGCGGCCCCGCCAGAGCCTCGGCCCCGGCCAGGTGGGTGGCGTCGAAGCGCCATGGCCCCGGCGAAGACAAAGCACCGGAGCGGAAATTGCGAGGGTCGAAGGGCTGCAAAGGGTGCTCGACCACCACCGCGGCTCGCCCCGGCTCGCCGCCGACGGAGCGAGCGGTGCGGTCGACGACCTCGAGCAGTTCGGCGACGGGCACGCAAGGAGGACGGGGCTGGTTGAGGTGCTGGTCTCGCCCCTCGAAGGTGATCACCAGGTGCTCCGTCGCCGCCAGCAAAGCATCCAGGAGTAGCTGGCGGTCCTCGCCGGGGAGATCCCGGTCGCCGACCTCGGGGCGGGCGAGCAACAGGTCGTCGCCGTCCTGGGCCCCCGTCCGGGGGAAAAGGCCGTCGTCCAGGCCCAGCAGGCATACCACCCGGTGGGGGACCGACCGCATTGGCAACAGGGTGCAAATGGTCATGTCACCGGTGCGGAAATTGGCCCGGGTGGGCCGGCCCCGGAGCCGGTCGGCCAGAAGGGCGCGAGCCTCGGACAGGCCCAGCAACACCGCATTGCCTTCCCGTCGCCCCGCCTCGGCGGGCTCGTCGACCAGTTGCTCCAGAGCCCCACGTAACTCCTCCATCTGCCAGGCG
>JBEKNX010000214.1:0-7763 GCA_049522375.1 Acidimicrobiales bacterium
TACTGGTGCCGGGCACATGAGATCCGATCCAGGCCACCGCTCTTTGCGTGCCATTGTCAGGGACGGTCCGCGTCTGCACCCACACCGCCAGGTTCCACCCGCAGGCGGCCACGAGTAGCGAGACCAGTACCACTCTGCCCCGGGAACGCCCCTCGGCCGCTAGCCTCAGACGCCGGTGCATCTCGGTGCCCACGACGGAGGCTGAGATCACCGCCGGCACGCTCAGGAAGTAGAGGAACTGCTCCTCGATGGTGCCGAAGAGCACGGCGTAACCGAGAAGGGCTGCCGCGCTGGCCACGAACACCCCGACCACCCGGTAGTCGTCCCGGCCTGAGCGCAAGAGTGGGACCGCAGCCAGCACACCCAGGGCGACCAGGAGGTAGGACAGGCCGAACGACCCGATGTCGGACCACAAGGTGCTCGCCAAAGAGACGGAGCCCGGCCGGTTGAAGCCGGTGATCTGGACCAGGCCGAGCATCCTGCGCAGGTCGTACGATTTGACCAGCCACAGGGGGACCAACAAGCCCTGGGCGGCGCAGCTCCCCACATAGATGGTGTAGGGGATGGCACTGAACACTGCGCTCATCACCGCCAGGCGCCTCGGGATGCCCCAACCGAAAATGCCGAGCACCACCAGAGCACCCAACGTCTCGATGATGGCCATATCCTTGGTGAGGATGGCGGCGCCGAACAAGAGCCCGGCACCGGCGGCCGCCACTCGAGGGTGGCGGGACCGTCCCTGGGCGAGGCCGATGAGGACAAGGAACCCCGCTAGCACCCAGGTTAGGGTGGCTGTTTCCAGGAGGAGCCGTCCGTTCTGCCTGAGGATGAAAGGGTCGAGAGCGAAGAGCAACGCGGCGACGAACCCCGTGCGCCACCCACCCAACCGGCGGCCGAGGCAGTACAACAGGCCCGTTGTCACCACGGCTAGTGCGATGTTGAGGCCCCGGGCGACGTAAAGTTGATGAAATATGTCACCTCCGGGCCGGGTGACCGTTTGCCAGATAGCCAAAAGTACGAAGAAGCCTGGCGGGTGGAGAAGAAAGGCCTGCGAAGTATTGCCCCAGCCGGAAGGGAAGTGAGGTGGGATGTGGCCCTGTCGCACCGAGGTCCCCAAGCCCAAGTAAAACCCTTCGTCGATGAAGTAGTCGTAGGCGCTGCCCACGCTCACCAGGCGCAGAGCGGCGGCCAGGACCATCATGGCGATCATGGGCAGGTGAACTAGGGCTGGCGGCTTTGGACGCCCCGCCCCGGGAAATGTCTCGGTCACCATGGTTGCCCTTTCACTGGTACACCTGGTTTGCCCCACTGGTGTGGTCAAGCCAGGCCACGATCGCCTCGGGGGAGACTTGGGACAAGGGCACGGCATCGCCCTCAATTTGGCGGACCCACGAGTCAGTCTTGGGCTCGAAGGGCAGGGTCAGCAGGGGGACGCCCATCGACCAGGCGAAGATGCTGGCGTGCAGGCGCATGGCTATCACCGCCGCGGCCTCTCCGATAACGGCCTTGGCCAGGGCCGGGTGCAGGTCGCAGGGCAGGATCTTGACCCTCCGGGGGTCTCGAAGGCGTTGGGAAAGACGCTGGCCGAGGACGGCGTCCGACCAGGAGGGCCCGAGCCCGTAATCGCCGATATCTGATAGCGGCAGCACCACTACGTCTGAGGACCGGCGGTCGCACCACCATTGTGCCACTGCGCCCAGAACGTCAATGACCGTGATAGTCAAAAGCTGATCGGGAGAAGACTTGAGAGAAAGAACCAACGGCGGCAGGGAAGAGGTGGCCCCACCGGATCCCAAGACGTCCCAAGCGTCCTCCGCACCCGCGGGGGCCAGGAAAATGGCCGGGTCACCGACCAGGACCGGCTGGACACCCCGGCCCGCCCTCCCTCCCCGGAACACGGCCACGGAGGCCTCGTCTCTCACCAGCACGGTTTCGGACAGGCGGCCGGCGAGGCGCAGGGCGGCGAGAGTTGGTTGGGGTGTCGTCTGGTAGGCGCCTACAGCTTGGAACAAGAGGCGTTTGCGCAGCACGAGCCGGGCGAAGCACAACGCGAAGGGCAGCACCCTGACCAAGGGCGGCAGCCCGGCGCCGAACATCCCTCCCCCGCCGACGGCTATCACGTCGGTGCCCAGCAACGACCTGCATACCTCGAAAGAGAGCAGGGGCACGCTCTGGACACCGTGGACTGAGTGGACGCGGACCGGGTCCCTCGCCACCGCGGTGACATCGGCCGCTCCGGTGAGGTGGGGCACCAGCCCGGCGAAGACAGCCTCGTCGCCGACGTTCCCGTGACCGATGTTGGCGATCACCAGCACCCGTGGGCGCCGGCCGCTCGGGCGCCGGGCGCGGCGACGCAACACGTCGGCGACCAACGGCCCTGGGTCCGGCCCGACACGGCCCAGGCGTTGGCTGAGCACGTCCGACCCCCGGGCCGGGGCCGCGCTCATGTTGGCGACCGCCGGCGCCGGCTCGGTGCCCGGTGACGGGGGACCGCCGCCTCTCTGACCGCCCGGAGGTAAACGTCCTCTTGGCGCAGGGCCAGCTCTTCCCATCTCAGTGTTTTCGCCGCCGCCGAGGCGGCCGCACCCAACCCGGAGCAGCGTTGCGGGTCGCGGACCAGGCCGGCTAAGGCGGAGGCAAAGGCGCCCACGTCGAAGGGCGCCACGGAGACGCCCGTCGCTGCCGTATTGAGCTCTCTCAGGCAGGGGATTTCGAACGACAGGACGGGGGTGCCAACGGCTTGGGCTTCCAACGCCACCATCCCGAAGGTCTCGTGCCGGCTGGGCATGACCACGACCCGGGCACCAGCCAACAGGTCGAAACGGTCGCAGTCGGCGACGCGCCCGAGGAAGCGGACCCGTGAACCTAAATGCAGGCTACCGACGCGGGCCCTGAGCAAAGCCTCGTCGGGCCCGTTGCCCGCCAGGAGCAGGTCGCAGTCCACGGTGCTCACGACCCGGGCGTAGGCGTCGAGCAGGAGGTCCAGGCCCTTCTGGGCGACATCGAGACGGCCCAGGTACACCACGTCGGCGCGGGGCCGGTGGCGCGCCGCGAACGCAGTGTCGTCGAGCCCGTTGCGCACCGTCGTGACTTCGGCGCGGGGGTTCCTCAGCCGCAACTGTTCGCTCAGGTCGGCGGAGACGGCGATGAGACGACGATGGGACCGGGTGCCGAGCCGTTCCACCAACGGGAACGGGAGGTGGTACTTGGTTTTCATCTGCGCGGCGAAGAGCCACTGGACGACCCCGACCACCGGTCTGCGGGTCATCCACGGGATGCCGATCGACCCGAACGGTGCGGCAAAGTCCTCGACGACCAAGTCGGAGCCGTAGCGACGCAGAGCCAGGGGGAGGGACATGAAGTAGGTGAGCAGGCTCGGCCAGTGCCCCCAGTTACGTCCTACGTGGACATAGCGGACGCCGTCTTCGACCCGGTCGGCGCTACCGGGGTACCGGGCGCACACGGCGGTGATGTCCCAGCGTTCGGCCAGCCGCCGGTTGATCTCGTGTGTCCGGACCGACCCGCCCCCGGCGCCGGGGGCGCGTGGGTCTTCGAAGGCCAGGTGCAAGAGCCGAGGCCGGTGTGCCGAGGCGGACGGATTTGCCGGGGCGGACGGATTTGCCGCCGCCCTTTTGCAGACGGTCACGACCACCGGCGGGCCGGCTCCGAGGGCGGCCCACGCCATCCACAGGACGGGGTGAGCACGCAGGACCAGCAGCGGCGCGGCCGTCGCCAGTCCCCACATCGATGCCCGCACCAAGCCCCGGCAACTCCCCGCCCACACCGAGCGTGCCTCGAGGAGCAACAGGGCGGCGACGACGCCGGCACCGATGGCCGACCCGATGGCGAGCCCGGTGATGCCGTCCGACTCGAGGCCGACGACCAAAGCCGTGATGTGGACAACCAGCCCGAAGCCGAGAAGTTGGAGGGGCCGGCGAAAGCGGTTCTGGGATTGGAAAAAAGTGCTGAGCAGGTTGGCCGCCCCCATGAGCCCCCCCGCCATTGCGGTCCAGGGCAACAGGCCCTCGATGCCGTGGTACTCGGACGGGAAGATCCGGGTCGTCAACCACGCCGGGAGGGTGGCGGCCACCACGACGACCGGCACGGTCACCTTGGCGAAAAGGGCCAGTGCGGCCCGCACCTGCCCGGCCGAGTCGGCCGAGCGCCGGCCCACTGACAGGCGGCTGAAGACGGCGATCGAGATGGCGCTGGCCAGGACCATCGGCACCCGGGCGACGATGAGACTGACCTGGTAGATGGCCAGGTGGGCTCGGTCGGAGACGAGAAGGCTGCCGAGCACGAGGTCGGCGCTGGCCAGAACGGCGATGCCTGCCTGGATGGACAGGATGCCGTGCGCTCTGGACCACAGATGGCGGTCCCGCGTCGAAGCAAACCGGAGCCGGATGTCGGGCGCCATGACCACGATGCCGACGCCGGCCACGACGGCGGCGCCGACGGCGTACCCAGCGATCGCCCCTCCGGCCCCGGCGCCCCGGCTGACCAGGAATAGCCCCGCTCCGATCTTGGCGACGACCTCCGCCAGTCGCAGAGTGGCGATGAGACGAAAACGCTCGAAGCCCTGCAGGTACCCGATGGCGGTGGCGGCGGCGAAGATGAGGATGACCGACCCGGCCACGGCGCCCAGGACCGGGCCGCCGGCATAGCGTGAGGCGATCAGCGCGGTGACGCCGGCGCCGATCACCCCTTGGACCAGGTTGGCGACGAAACAGAACGAAACCGCGGCGCGACGACGTTCGGCATCGGACCGGCCGTTGGCCACCTCCTGGGCCAGCACCCACGGCGCTGATGCGGTGGCGACCGTGCCACAGATCAGCAACAACGCCGAAACCGACGCCGCCACGGCGTAGGCGCGGACGGGCAGGAACCACATCAACGAAAGGGTGAAGAGGTAGTTGAGCGCGCTCACCCCCACCATCGAGCTCAACAGCCAGGCCGAGCCCACCTCGACCTCGCGCTGTCCCGTGCGGGAGCGGCACGGCTCGTCGACGGCAGGGTCACGCGCCGCGGTGAGAGACCTTGGGCACATGCCGGCTCGGTCGGCCGCTCGAAACCTTAGGAATAGGGACTAAAGATATATTTTTCGCGGTCGTCGGACGAAAAAGAGGAAATCTCCTAAGGTTTGGTTTAGGTCTATATCCGTCGCGTCGTAACGCTACTGAAGATCACCCGACCGAAGGTGGTAGCGCCACGTGGCCCCAAGCGAAATGGGCGGGAAAAACCGGCGACAGACAACCCGGGAACCGCCCAAAGAGTCGGCGGATAACCGGCCCGCCCGTGACCTGGAAATCATCATACCGGCCTACAACGAGGCGGGCCGGCTGCCGGCGACGCTCGAGGCAGTACAGGTCAAGCTCGCCCACTTAGGGCTTGACTCTGCCATCGTGGTCGTGGACAACGGAAGTGTCGACCGGACGATAAGTGGTGCCCTGAACGTCCCGGGCGACGCGCCTATTTATGTCCTCGGTTGCGACGAGCAGGGCAAGGGAGCTGCCGTGCGCCGGGGCGTGCTGACCAGCCGGGCCGGGATCGTCGGGTACCAAGATGCGGACCTGTCCACCTCGCTCGACGCCCTGGATCCCATCCTTGCCGCCCTCGGCGAAGGGGCGGACGTGGCTATTGCCGTTCGTCGGGGCGCCGGGGCCTCCGACGGTGGCCGTTCCGCTTCACGCACTCTTGGCAGCCGCATGTTCTCTTTAATGGCGGGTCACCTTACCGGGGTCGACGATAGCCAGTGTGGCTTTAAGTTCTTCCGCATCGCCGCCGCCCGAGCGCTCTTCAGCCACGCACAGATCGATGGGTTCGCCTTTGACGTCGAAGTTCTGGCCCGGGCCCGTCGCATGGGCCTTAATGTCGCCACGGTCCCAGTCTCATGGACCGATGCCGACGGCTCGACCTTTCGGGCCGTGCAGGACGGCGCCCGTTCGTTCCTCGACGTCCTCCGCATCAACCGAGATATTCTCCGGGAGCGGGGCGTGAGACATCCGCCGCCCTCGCTCGACGGTCTGGGCGTCGTTTTCCTCAACTGGCGCGACCCCGCCCACCCTCAAGCCGGCGGGGCCGAGCAGTACGCATGGGAACTGGCGCGCCGCATAGCCGCCGGGGGTGCCCGCACCACCTACCTCACGGCGGCGGCGGGCGACGCGCCGAGGCGGGAAATGGTCGACGGCGTCGCCGTCGTGCGGCGGGGTACGGCATTGTCGGTCTACCCGGCCGCCCTGGCTTGGCTGGCGCGTCACCGTCGTGCCATCGACGTGGTCGTCGATTGTCAGAACGGGATCCCGTTCTTCTCGCCGCTGGCCGTCGGCAAGCACCGAGCCGTCGTGCTTGTGGTCCACCATGTCCACCAGGACCAGTTCGCGATGCGGTTCTCGCCCGCCATGGCGGCGGTCGGCCGCGCCCTCGAAGGACCGGTCAGCCGGTTTGTGTACCGGGGGCACACGATCGTGGCGGTGTCGCCGTCGACACGCCACGGTGTCCGTCGGCGCCTGCGTTTCGGCGGCCCCGTCGTCATCGTCCCCAACGGGACTCCCGTGGCCCTGGGCAGCCAACTGGCTCGCGCCGAGGCACCGACGGTGCTTTTCCTCGGGCGGTTGGTGCCCCACAAGCGGGTGGACCTTCTGTTGCGCGCCGCCGTCCCGCTCAGCCATCGTTGGCCCGACCTGCGGGTGGCTATCGTCGGCGACGGGCCCTGTCGGCCGGAGCTGGAGGCGCTGGCCCACGAGATCGGCCTTGACGGCACCGTCCGTTTTTATGGGCGGGTCGACGAGCCGACCAAGGCTGACCTGATGGCCAGTGCGTGGCTGGCCGTGCACCCGTCAATGGCTGAGGGATGGGGAATTGCGGTAATGGAGGCGGCCGCGATGGGCGTGCCGTCGCTGGCCTTCGACGTCGCCGGCCTGCGGGACTCGGTCCTCGATGGCGAAACCGGGTGGCTAGTCCCGGAAGGGTCCGACTTGACCACGCCGCTCCAACAAGCGCTGACGGCCCTGGCTGTCCCGGCGTCGGCCAAGCGCTGGGGACAACAGGCGCGAGCCTGGGCCGAATGTTTCTCATGGGACGACTCGGCCGACCGTCTGTCCGGGCTTATGCTCGACGAGCTGCGCCTTCGGCAGCGTGCTGCGGGAGATCTGCCTGAGCGCCGCCGGACCGACGAGGCCTGCGTCCTGGAAATCGAAGGTCTTGGGCCCGACCAGGTCGACGCTCTCCGCGCCGCCTTGCGGAGAAGCGATGTCGTCGCTATCGACGGCGATCGCGCCCGGGCCCTGCTGTACGGCTGCGACGAGCGCAGCGGGCGCTTCGTCGCCGAGCGGGTCGGTTTGACCGGCCACGTGCATGTCAGAGCGGCCCAGCAGCGCGATCTGCTCACGGTCCGTTACGAACCGCCTCCCACCCGGCTGCTCGGGTGCGCCGAGGTCCAGCGGGCCGGGGGAGAACATTGGCCAGCGCCCAGTTGGCAAAGGAAGGCCAAACTGGCGGCCGAAGCAGGGCTCCGGTCGGCTCTCCCGGGCCTGGCCGGGGGAAGAACCGAGCGAGCGGCCGCTGAACCGCGGCGCCGGCCGGCGCGGTCCAGCCACTAGGACGCGTCCCCGGCGCCGCGGGCCGGGTGGTCTACGCCGGGTTAGAAGAAATCAGGCATCCAGGGGACGGGGCCACCGAAAAGTGCGGACAAGAATGGCAATCTCTCGTCGGTCCCGTCCAGGGCGCCCCGCAGGAAGACGTCGTTGACACTGGCAAAACCCGTG
>JBEKNX010000215.1:0-7753 GCA_049522375.1 Acidimicrobiales bacterium
CTCAGCATTACGTCGGTGAGCTGAGCATCGCCACGGGCTCTGTCAACACCGCCGTGCGCAACCTGAGCGGTGGCAACCAGCAAAAGGTGTTGCTGGCCAAGGCGCTCACCTCCAAGGCCGAGGTGCTCGTGCTGGAGGAGCCCACCCAGGGGGTCGACGTGCACGCCAAGGCCGAAATCCACCGCATAGTCCGTGACCTGGCCAGCCGGGGAAAGGCAGTTATGGTCGTCTCAACCGACATCCGTGACCTGTTGCAGTTCGTGGACCGGATCGTTGCCCTGCGGGCCGGGCGGGTCGTCGCCGACGTGCCCGCTCGCCGCACCAGTTACGCCGAGATCCTGGACCTGACGGTGGGGTCGGTGGCGGTGCAGGGCGCATGAGCACCGGGACCGAGGGCATGAAGAGCGCCGCCACCGGTGGGCTGGTCGACAGCGCGGCCACCGGGGCCGTCCTGTCGGGCATGGCCCCCGATGGCAAGCCCCGCCCCTCCGCCGGGCGGTCGAAAAACGTTGACGTCTTTGTGCTGTGGCCTATCGCCGTCATGGTGCTGATCATCATCGCCACCTCTTTCACTTCCTCCCGCTTCCTCAGCGTCTTCAATTTCGAGAACATCCTGAGCCAGGCGGCTCCTCTCGGCATCGTCACCATGGGCCAGTGCATCCTGCTCATCTCCGGTGGCCTCGACCTGTCGGTGGGTTACAACATCTCGTTTTCGAGCATCATCACCGGGCTCCTGCTCGAGCACAACGCCCCTCTCGGGGTGGCCGTGCTGGCCGGTATCGCTTGCGCCACGGCCGTGGGGTTCGTCAATGGCCTGCTGGCGGCTCAGGGCCGGGCCCACCCCTTCATCATCACCCTGGGGATGTCGATCTTCTTGTTCGGCCTGGACACCCAGCTCACCGGGGGCGCGCCAGTGAACAACATGAAGGGCCTCTACACCGCCTTCGGGAGCTACATGCCCGGAGGCTTCCCGTTTTTCGGGCTGCCCTCGGTCACCTGGCCCTTCGTGATAGTCATCCTGCTCACCTACGCCTTCCTGCGCTGGGCCCCGCTCGGGCGGCGCGCCTACGCCATCGGGGGCAACGAGCAAGCCGCCTACCTGTCCGGGATCCCGGTCAAACGCACGAAGATCTACCTCTACACCATGATGGGCGCCCTGGTCGGGGTCACCGGCATGGTGCTCTCCGGCCAGATCAACGAGGCCTCTTTCAACCTGGCCCAGAACTTCGAGCTGCAGTCGATCGCCTGCGCTGTGATAGGCGGGACGGCCCTGTTCGGGGGTCGCGGCGGTGCCTTCCGGTCCCTGCAAGGCGTCGCCCTGTGGGGCCTCGTCCAGAACTCCATCCTGTTCATAGGTTTTTCCAGCAACTACCAGCAAATGGCTCTTGGCATCATCATCATCCTCGCGGTGATGGTGACGCGGGTGCAACGTTGAGAAAAGGGGGGATGATAAGGCCTGAAATGATTTCCAAAAAGCAGTACCTGATTTACCCGTTGCAAAACCAAAAGGAAGGTTAGAGTATGAAATCACGACTAGTTCGCACACTCATGGCCAGTGGCGCGATTATCGCCACGGTCGGCCTGGCGTTGTCCGGGGTAACCCCGGCGGCGGCCAGCGGCAAGGGCACCATCGCGTTCCTTCTGTCCGGCCCGGACCTTTATTACCAGTACGGCCTCAAGGGCGCTGAGGCGGCCGCCACCCGGCTCGGGTACACGGTCAAGGCTTACCCCAACCCCAACATCAGCCCCTCGGTCGAGCTGGCCAACGTGAAGGACGCCATCGCCGAAGGTGTGGTGGCCATCGACGGTTACTCGGTAGGCCTTTCCACTGAGGACGCCACTATCGCTGCCGCTTCCCGGGCGAACATCCCCATCTTCTTGATGTACGGTTATTCGCACAAGTACCTCGACCAGAAGGACGTAGTCGGCTTCGAGCAGGTCAACCTGAGCCCCTATTCCTTCCCCGTGGGCGCTTGGCTAAAGGCCCATGTCACCGGCCAGATCGCCGTCATCACCGGGCAACTGGGACGCGGCGACGCCGAAGGTTACCGGACCGGGTTCCTCGAGGGCCTGGGCTGCGCGGGCAACGTCACCGCCGGCCTGCCCACGCTGAGCTGCGACAACGGCAAAATTCAGTACGTGGATACCGAGACGGGCCACTGGCTGCGCCCGGACGCTTACACGGCCACGCAGGACATAATCGGCAAGTACCCCAACCTGGCCGCCCTGTTCGTTGAGAACGAGGACATGGCGGTGGGCGCCCACACGGCGCTGGTCGCCGCCCACAAGACCAACGTGGTCGAGGTGTCCCAGAACGGGGCTCCTTACGGGCTGGCGGGTGTCGCCGCCGGTTGGCTCAAAGCCTCCGACACGTGCTCCCCGGCGCTCGAGGGCATCAACTCCATCCGCTTGATCGACGCCTACATCAACCACAAGGTCTCGGGTGGGAAGCTTTACTACTCCTACTCGGTGTTCGTGACCAAGGCCAACATAAGCCAGGCTGTGGGCTGGACCATCTTCCAGAGCCCGGCGGCTGTCGCCAAGTACATGTCGCAGCCTCTGCTCACCCCGGTCGCCAACCCCCCGATGTAGGCCCAGTACCTACCAAGTAGCACAATTCCCAAGTAACGCAATTTCCAAGAAGCACCCAATGTCCGAGTAGCACCCAATGTCACGGCCGCAGAGGCCCTTGTCACCGAGGGCCTCTGCTGTGGCCGGAGAGCCTGATGGGCCCGAGAACCTCGGGCCCGAAGAGAGGAAATGCCAAGATGCCGATCGTCCGGGTGGAGATGTTCCGTGGCCGCACCACGCTTATGAAGGAGTGCCTGGGCCGGGCCATCGTGGACGCGGTGTCCGAGATCGCCGGGCCGCCCCGGGAAAACGTGCAGGTCGTGTTCACCGACGTCGGCACGGACGAGTGGGCCATCGGCCCCACCTTGGTGTCCAGCCGGCCGCCGGCGCCGGCGCCCCAGTACGTACCGGCCGTGGTCGTGGTCGAGAGCGTGGCGCTCAGGGTCGGCCGGAGCGATGGCTACCTGGCCTGGCGGCGCAACGCCATGCTTCCTTTCCTGTCCACCCAGCCCGGGTTCCTGTCTTCGACGCTGCTCAACGTGGGGCCTGACGCCTACGTGACCGTCGATAAATGGACGACCCCCGAAGCCCGGGAAAAGAGCCTGGCCGACGAGCGCGCCGCCGCGCTGCGGGCCGAGGAAGCCCAGTTCGCCGCGTCCATATCTGAGGACCTGACCGGGCGCGTCGTCGACGTCTTCCGCGGCCGGTCCTGACCCGGCGGCCAGGTTTACATGTCTGAGCCCGAGGTCCTGGTGGCTGGGTCGCCGGCCGAAGCGGTGGGCTTCTTCGGTGACGGGCACGATGTCACCGTGATCGGCGGCGGGACAGTGGTGACGCCGCTGCTCACCCATGGTGGCTTGTGGCCCAAGCTGGTCCTCATGCTCCACGGCGCCGGCCTCGGTGGCATCGTGGACGGGGACCCCCTCGAGATCGGCGCCGCCGCCACCCTGGCCGCCGTGGCCCGGGTGGCGCCCGAGCCCCTGGCGTCGGCGGCGCGTATCCCGGACTACGAGATCCGGGGCCAGGCCACCGTGGGCGGCAACCTCATGATCGGCGGCGACCTGCAGGCCGCTCTGGTGGCGCTGGGCGCCCGGGTGCGCACGGCCGGTGCCGGCGGCGAACGGGTCGACCCGGTGGAGGACTTCATCGTCGCGCCCTGGGGGCGACTGGTCCTGTCCATCGAGGTCCGCCGGCCCCTCGCCGGCGCCTTCGTCCAGCAACGCCGCCGGCATTCGCATACCCATCCCGTGCTCACCGTGGCCGTGGCCCGGCGTGCCGATGGCGTCCATGTCGCCGTAGGCGCCCTGGCCGAGCGGGCGCCGGCGGTGGCCTGCCCCTCGGTCGAGCGGGCCCTGGCCGGCGGGGCGGCGCCCCGGGAGGCGGCCGCCCAGGTGCTCGACGACGTGCGCCCCGAGGACGACCCGCTGGCCTCGGCCTGGTACCGCCGGCGCGTCCTGCCCGTGCTGGTGGCCCGGGCGCTGGAGCAGCTGGAGCAGGCCGAAGCCGGGGAGCGGCCCGACCGGCCGGAGGTGGCCAAATGAAGGTGACCAGATGAAGGTGGCCAAATGAAGGTGACCCGATGAAGTTCGTGGTCAACGGCCGGGAGCGCACGAGCGGGGCCGGCCCGCTCGCCACCTTGCTGTACGTGCTGCGCGAGGAGCTCGGCCTGGTCGGGGCCAAGGCCGGCTGCCAGCACGGCAGCTGCGGCGCCTGCACGGTACTGGTCGACGGCGAGCCCCGGCGCTCGTGCCTGACCCTGCTCGGGACGCTGGACGGCGCCGTCATCACGACCGTCGAGGCCCTGGGAGAGCCCTCGCACCTGTCCGACGTGCAGGTGGCTTTTAACGAGCACTACGCCGCCCAGTGCGGTTTTTGCACCCCGGGGATGCTGCTGGCCGCCACCGCCCTGATCCAGCGCAAGGGGGGCCCGCTCGGCCGGGACGAGGTGGTCGAGGCCCTGGGCGGCCACTACTGTCGCTGCACCGGCTATGTGAAGATCCTCGACGCCGTGGTGGCCGCCTCCCGGGGCGAGCGCCTCGGCCATATGGCCCCGACCACGCTCGAGGTCCGCGGGGTGGGGCCATGAAGCCGGGGGTGCAGCCATGAAAGCGGGGGTGCAGCCATGAAAGCCGTCGGGGCCAACATCCCTCGCTACGACGGGGTGGCCCACGTCACCGCCGCCTCCCGCTTCATCGACGACGTCAAGCTGCCGGGCATGCTGTGGGCCAAGGCCCTGCGCTCCCCGCTGCCCTCCGCCCGCATCCTGCGCCTGGACACGGCCGCGGCCGAGAAGATGCCGGGCGTGCACGCCGTGATCACCCACTCCGACGTGCCCAAGAACGTGGTCGGCCACCAGGAGGTATGGGGGATCGCCGCCGACGAACCCCTGCTGGCCGAGCACGAGGTGCGCTACGTCGGCCAGCTCATCGCCGTGGTGGCGGCCGAGTCGGAGGCTCAGGCGCTGGCCGCCGTGCAGGTCATCGAGGTCGCCTTCGAGGAGCGCCCGGCCTTCCTCGACGTGCGCCAGGCGTGGGACCCCGGCCAGGCCCAGGTCGCCCCGGACGGCAACGTCTACTTCTACTACCCGGACCAGCCCCAGCGTCAGGTGCGCAA
Organism: Acidimicrobiales bacterium; assembly: GCA_049522375.1. Lineage (GTDB taxonomy): Bacteria > Actinomycetota > Acidimicrobiia > Acidimicrobiales > Palsa-688 > Fen-671. The sequence continues at coordinate 5,185 of JBEKNX010000215.1, forward strand.
GGGCGACGTGGCCGGGGCCTTCGCCCGGGCCGACGTCATCGTCGAGGGGACCTACCGGCCCGGGGCCATCGAGCAGGCGCCGGCCGAGCCGGCGTCGGCCATCTCGGTGGTCGAGCCCACCGGGCGGGTGACGATCTACTCCACCAGCCAGGCCCTGTACTACTCCATGGAGATCACCGGCCGGCACCTGTGCCTGCCCACCGGCCAGCTCAAGTTCGTCGGCGGCACCGTGGGCGGCGGCTTCGGGGGCAAGCTCGACACTCTCACCGAGCCCGTCACCGCCGTGCTGGCCATGAAGGCCCGCCGCCCGGTGAAGTGGCGCTGGACGCGTGAGGAAGAGATGCTGTGCTCGTCGACCCGTGCCTCCTGGCACATCGAGATCGCCGACGCCCTGACCCGGGACGGGTGGATCCTGGGGCGGCGGACGCTGACCCTGCACGACGCCGGGGCGTACATGCGCACCTCCGCCTACGCCTGTTCCAAGCACACCTTCCACCTGGCCGGCGCCTATTCCGTCCCGGCCTGCGCCTTCAACACGTTCGTGGTCATGACCAACCACGTGCCCACGGCGGCCATGCGCGGCTTCGGGGTTACCTCGGCGTCCTTCGCCGTCGAGACCCACATGAACCGGGTGGCCGAGGTCCTGGGCATGAGCCCGTGGGAGCTGCGCCTGAGGAACGCCAACCGCGTCGCCGACACCTCCCCCTCCCGGGTGGCCTACGCCAACCCGTCCACGGTCAGCACCCTTCTGGCCGCGGCCCAGGCCACCGGGGAGGAGCTGCCGGCGGAGCTGGCGGCCATGACCAACGCCAAGCGGGAGGGGGACCTCCTGCCTGCCCACCTGGTCGAACAGCAACGGGAGCCGGGGACGCACCTACTGGCCTGGCGGGACGGGCGCCCGGCCCTGGAGGGAGGCAACTGATGGCCGTCCACCGGGGGCGGGGCATCGCCGCCATCGAGTACCCGACGGGGATGAACCAGGGCGGCGACCCGTCGCAGGCCTGGATCAAGATCCAGCCCGACGGCCACGTCGACGTGTTCTCGGGGACCGTCGACCTCGGCCAGGGGTCCAAGACCGTGCACACCCAGATCGCCGCCGACATGATCGGTGTCCCCCACGAGTGGGTCACGATGAACAACAACGACACCGACTCGTCGCCCGTCTCCTTCGGCACCTTCGCCTCCCGCGGCACCTTCATCGACGGCAACGCCATCGCCGTGGCCGCCTACCGGGCCCGCCAGCGCCTGCTCGAGCTGGCGTCGCGCCTGCTGGAGGTCGACCCCGAGGACCTCGAGATCGCCGACGGCGACGTTTCCGTGCACGGGGCGCCCGAGCGCAAGGTCAGCGTGGGCGAGGTGACAGCCACGGCGTCGTGGACTTGGGGAGAGATGATCGTGGGCTCGGGGGCGTGGATGTTCCCCCACGTGGAGCCGGACAAGGAGACGGGGGAGTGCGAGCCCCACGCCGCCATCTCCTACGCCGCCTGCGTGGCCGAAGTGGAGGTCGACGACGAGACGGGGGAAGTGGTCGTCGACCGGCTGGTCCAGGTCTACGACGTCGGCCGGGCCATCAACCCCACCCTGGTGGACGGCCAGATCCAGGGCGGCGCCATCATGGGCCTGGGCCTGGCCCTGCTGGAGGAGTCCTACCCCTACTACCCGGGCATCGCCCACCGCGGGCCGGAGTTCGGGGCCTATGCCGCCCCGGCCATGATCGACCTGCCCGAGCTGCGCAACGTCGCCCTGGAGGACCCCGACCCCGTCGGCCCGTTCGGGGCCAAGGCCATCGGGGAGATGGCCAACAACGCCCAGAGCCCGGCCGTTATCGCCGCCATCCACGACGCCGTCGGCGTGTGGGTGACCGAGCTGCCGGCCAAGCCCGAGCGCGTGCTGCGGGCGTTGGACGAGCGCCGCCAGCCCCGCCGGGAGGGCCGCCGGGTCATCTTCGACGAGCACCTGTCGGTGGCGGCGGTGTCCCGGCCGGGGGAGGGTGCCGGGGGCGGGTGGCGTTTCCCGCTCGTCAGTGACCCCCTATGAGCGAGGAGACAACATGACAAAGGAGACCTGGCTCGTCACCGGGGCTTCGGGGTGCATCGGGGCCTGGACGGTGCTCACCCTGGTGGAGGAGGGGGCCGAGGTGGTGGCGCTCGACCGGGGCACGGCCAACGACCGCCTCCGCTTGATCGGCGGCGATGACGCGAAGCCCTCCCGCGCCGTCGACGTCGACATCCGGGACCTGGCCGCCGTGGAGGGCGTCCTGGCCGAGCACGCCGTCACCCACGTGGTCCACCTGGCCGCCCTCCAGGTGCCCTTCTGCCGGGCCGACCCGCCCCGGGGGGCCGAGGTCAACGTGGCCGGCACCGTCAACATCTTCGAGGCGGCCCGGCGCCACGGCCTGTCGACGCCCATCGCCTATGCCAGCTCGGCGGCGGTGTACGACGCCGCCGGCGAGACCCTGACGCCCAACAGCATCTACGGCGTCTACAAGGTCGCCAACGAGGGCTCGGCCCGCATCTACTGGCAGGAGAGCCAACTGTCCAGCGTAGGTCTGCGGCCCCTGGTCGTCTAC
>JBEKNX010000216.1:0-8435 GCA_049522375.1 Acidimicrobiales bacterium
ACGCGGACGACAGCTACGTCGATGGGCCCTTGGTCACCTTGATGGCCTGGGCATATTTCTTGTGGACCGCCTGCGGGCTAACACCAGCCCAGGCGGCGATCCGCGCCCAACTGTGACCAGCCTCGCGTAGCCGGCGCACCTGGTAGCCCTCGCAGAAGTCGGCCAGTGCCCGCAGTGCCCGCACACCTACGAAGGCCAGTTCGGGATCAGGGCCCAGGCCCAGGGAACCGTAGGCGTGGTGCCGGGCCATCTCCAAAGGTTCCTCGTCCATCAACCGAGGTTGATAGATCGACGAGCGGGCCCTGGGGGGCATTTATGCCGTTGACCAGCCATGATCCTTCCGCAGCCCGCTGGTGTGGGTGCCTGGCCGCGATGGCCAGATCCTCCAAGCAAACTGTTCGCACCTCCGCAGCAGGCTTACCCTGTTGGCCAGGTCTTTTAGGGACAGTCAGGACTTTCGTCGCCCTAGCCCGCGCCACCAGCCAGAGCGGTCAACGGCCTTGCCTGCCGGGGCGTGGCTGACATTGGCCCCCGAGTGCAAGGGCAACGTGGGACCCCAAACCCGGTCAGCGGTCCGCACGTCCGTAGCACCCCCTCTTGCAGCCGTGCTCTCCGAGGGCCTCTTGGCGACCCGGTTTGGCGCCCTGCCCTCGTCTGGCCGAGGGAGGTCGACGGCCAGGCGTGTGGCACCGGTCCGGTCGTCTCACCGTTGGTCGGGGGTTTCGCCCAGTTGTGCCCGGCCGAGAATGACGTGCCCGGCCCGGCCCCCCGACGGCCCGAACTGGGCCCGCTCGGCCACGACAGCACTTGACTGCCAGTTGGCTCAAGTGACAAGGGACGGTTCCCTCGGCTTCCGGGGCCCGTCCAGGGCGTCATTATGGGCGGTCCAACTTGGGCGGAAGTTGGCGCACATTATGCATGTGGGATCTGTATGGTTTTCCTGGGACCCTCGAAATATTCCCAGGAGTTGGCGGTCGCGATAACCGTCGTTCGGCGGGTCTCCGCACGTCAGGGCCCCTCGTCAATGACCGGCGCAGATCGGGGCATTACGCGACCACGGCTTTGGCGGTGGGCCGCTGCGCTGGCTTGCCCGGTTGGACCGGGCCGGCTCGCTTCACGACCCGGATCAACGGGGCCGCCTCGGCCGCCGTTACGCCCGGCAGGGGGGCCAGCTGGTTGGTGACGTACGAGTAAAGGCTGGCCATATCTCTACATACGACGGTGGCCATCAGGTTGGTCGGGCCCGTGGTGGCGGTGACAAAGGGCACCTCGGCATGCTCTGCCATAGCCCGCCCTACGGCCTCGAGGTGTGCCGGCTCGACCAAGGCCCACAGCATGGCGTGGGCGCGCATCCCGAAAGCCCTGACGTCGACATCCACGTCGAAGTACAGAGCCCCGCTCCGCCGCAGTTCGCCGACGCGGCGCCGCACGGTGGACTCGTGCCAACCCAAGGCAGCGCCACCGCCGAGACCGAGGCCCGGCCATCGCCGGCCAAGTAGCCCACCAGCGCCTCGTCGTCTCCTGACAGGGTTACCGAGCCGACAGGCTCAACAAGGACCGGGGCCAGCGGGGCCAGGTCGCGCCCGGCCAGGGCACCGGTGAGCCCGGCCCAGGCAGGGGCGCTGTAGTCGAACAGCAGGGCATGGGCAGAAAGGTGCACGACCCGCCGGCTGCCGGGGAGGCCTTCGAGCAGTAAGGCGTCGCGCTGCTCAGGGGAGCGCTCGCGTAGAGCGCAGACGATCTCGGTGCCGCCAGAGGCGAGGACCACCCAGCTCGTGTCGGCCCGCCGGGCTAAGGCGTCGGCAATGGGTCCGGCCGCGCCCGGGAAGCACTGGGCACGCAAGTACCAGTCGACCCAACCGACCTTGGCGCCGTCGACCCGGGCGAGCACCCGGAGCCCTACCAGCTCTTGGAGACGGCGGTAGCGGCGGGCCGCCGTCTGGTCTGACACGCCCGTCACATCCCCCAGGGCCCGGAACGAGGCCCGAGGCTCGATGGTGAGGGCATGGATGATCTGACGGTCAACTGCATCGATAACGGGAGGATCCACCACAGCCAGGTTATCTTCATCGGGATCCGGCGAGTTCTGGCAAATAGATGGTCGGCGGGCAACTCTCGGTGCACCGTGGAGAGGAACGAACTGGCCTGGTGCTGCCGGGCCGGGAGAGCCGGGAGCAATTGCTATGGACAAGAAGTGGTGGACGCTCGTCGCCGTATGCACGGCGACGTTCATGCTGCTGTTGGACGTGACCATCGTGGTCGTAGCCCTGCCGGAGGTCCAGTCCTCCCTGGACGCCAGCTTCGGCGAAGTGCAATGGGTCGTCGACGCCTACGCCCTGGCCCTGGCGGCGCTGTTGCTCACGGCCGGGGTGCTGGCCGACCGCTACGGCCGCCGAGCCCTGTTCGCCATCGGGCTCGTCATCTTCACGCTTGGCTCGCTCACCTGCGGCCTGGCCCAGTCGCCCGTGATGCTGATCGTCTGCCGCGCCGGCCAGGGGGTGGGCGGGGCGATCATGTTCGCCACTTCCCTGGCGCTATTGGCCCAAGCCTTCCAGGGCCGAGAGCGCGGCATAGCTTTTGGGGTCTGGGGAGCGGTTACCGGGGCCGCCGTCTCCTTAGGCCCGGTCCTGGGCGGGGCCATCACCAGTGGGGCCAGTTGGCGGGGCATCTTCCTCGTGAACGTCCCCATCGGCGCGGCAACGGTCATTGTCGCGCTGTGGAAGCTGGACGAAAGTCGTGAATTGCACCCAGGGCGGCCGGACTGGGCCGGTTTTGGGTTGCTGACTGCCGGCCTGGTCAGCTTCGTCTACGGCTTGACCAGGGCGGGCGAGACGAGCTGGGGGAACGCGGGTGTAGTCGTCTTTTTGGTCCTCGGCATAGGGCTGTTGGCAGCATTCGTCTTCGCCGAACACCTCGTCCGCCACCCGATGTTCGATCTGGCGCTGTTCCGCACCCCCACCTTTGTCGGTGGCCTGGTGGCGGCTTTCACCATGAACGGGTCGCTCTTCGCCATGTTCTTGTACCTCGTGCTCTACCTCCAGGACATCCTCGGCTACTCGGCCATCGGCACCGGCCTGCGCCTGCTCGCCTCTACCGGAGGCCTGTTCGTGGCCGCCGCGGTCTCGGGCCGGCTCAGCGAACGCGTGCCGGTGCGGTACCTGATAGCACCGGGCTTGGCCTTGGTCGGCGCCGGCCTGTGGCTCATGACCGGCCTGAGCGGGACTAGCTCATGGGCGCACCTGCTGCCCGGGCTGGTGGTCGCCGGGGTCGGGGCCGGCCTCGTCAACCCGCCCTTGGCCTCCACTGCCGTCGGCGTCGTGGCGCCCGCGCGTGCCGGCATGGCCTCAGGCGTCAATTCGACCTTCCGCCAGGTCGGCTTTGCCACCGCCATCGCTGCCCTCGGGTCGGTCTTCGCCACGACGTTGCAGCGCCACCTGGAGGCGGCGCTCTCTTCTGTGCCCGCGCTATCCCGCCAGGCTGGCCAGACGGTCGCGCTTGTCCGCCAGGGCCACGCCGCCCGAGCGATCGGTGCCGTCGCCCCGTCCCTGCGGCCAGAACTTGCCGCTGCCGTGCGCTCGAGCTTTGCCTCGGGCATCGACGACCTGTTGGTCGTGACCGCGGTCGTCGCCTTGGCCGGGGCGCTTGCGACCTTTGTGCTCGTCCGGGAACGGGACTTCGTGCACCGCGGAGACGCCGGCGAGCTTCACGGTGACGGCCCTCGGCGCGATCCGCCGACATCGCCGCCTGCTCAGAGGCTGGCCCATCGTCAGGGGAGGGACGTCAGTTGTGACTCTGTGCGCACGGCTAGCCTTGCCCCGTCCCGCCTCGATAAGGCAGCAAAGGGGGTCTGATGCGCTCGCCCGTCACGCGCCTTGTCCTGGCTGCCTTGGCGCCCGTCGTTTTCGCGTTCTGTTGCGCGGCGTCTTATCTGGCGGCCATTCACGACCCGACCCCTCACCACCTGCCCGTCGCGGTGGTCGCGACCGCCGCGGTCGAGCACGAGCTCGGCAGCGCCCTGGCTGCCCGTGCCCCGGGAGCTTTCGTGCTGGAACGGTACCCAAGCGCTCGGGCAGCACAGGCGGCGCTCATGAGCCGCCACGTCGACGGCGTCCTCGTGATCGGTGCCCACCGTGCCCGCTTGGCCGTCACCGCCGCCACCGGCAGCGCTCCGACAGAGGCGGTTTCTCAGGCTTTGGTGCCCTTGACCGGCGCCACAGAACATGCCACCGTGACGGTCGTCGACCTGGCGCCCTTGCCCGCCGGCAACCGCGACGGCGCTGCGGTGTTCTTCCTCGTTCTCAGTGCCCTGCTCCCGAGCCTGCTGGCCGGTGTCCTTACCACGCTGGTTTCCCGGTCCTGCCGTGCCCTCGGCCAGATCGGGGCACTGGCCGGCTTCGCTCTGCTCACCGGTGCTGTCGGGGCTGCCACCGCAGACGGGTTGACCGGTGCGTTGACCGGCCACTATCTCGCCACCGCGGGGATCCTCGCCCTGCTCTGCATGGCGATGGCCGCTCCCACCGCCGCCATGGCCAGGTTCGCTCCGCACGGCGCCGCCTTGGCTGTCCTGGCCTTCGTCGTGCTCGGCATCCCCTCCACTGGGGGGCCGGCAGGGCTACAAAGTTTCGTCCCGACCTTTTTCCGTGCCCTCGAGCCTGCCCTCCCGCCCGGTGTCGCCATACCCGCCCTCACGAGCGTTTCTTACCTGGGAAGCCGTGCATTGGCTCAGCCGCTCCTCGTCCTCGCGGCCTGGGCGGTGGCCGGGGCCGTGGTCTTGGCGGCTGTCGCCAAGCTCCGTGCCCCCAGAGGCGGCACCAGCGACGGCCGTGGCGCGATCGTGCTAAAGCCGGTCGCGGCCGAAGTTTGAGACAGCGGTCGAGGGCTCAGCCGACGGGGCTCGGCCGGCAGGCGCTCGGGCCGGCTTTGCTGGCTCATCCCCCATCTCGGCCACGCCTCTGGCGCGTGGTCGTCGGCACACGGCTCCCGTAATCGGAAAATATTTCGTGCCCGACGGGCGGTAGCCCAGCTCGGTCGCCAAGCGCGTACCTTGGCGATCAGGGAAATGCCTTCGAGTTAGCCGCACTTGGGGAGGCGGGTTCAGAATGGCCAGGCGACGCCTGAATAATCTGGGCGCACATTATGTATTGGATTATCAAGCGAATTCCATGCGGATGAGCGATCCAGAGCCGTCGTTTTGGCCCTAGTGGGAGCACATGTCAGGTTGGACATCGCAAGGCCAGATCTGGTCCTTATGCGGCCTCGGCCGCGGCACTCATCTGGAGGCTGACCAATGTAGTTTGGCCATATGGCCACGTTGTCTGACGCGTTGGTGCGGTGGGTGGTCGAGGTCGTCGATGAAGGCGCCACAGTCACCGAAGTACGGGGCCTACGTGACGGGTCATCGCCCTGGCTGCTGCGCCTTGCGCACGGCGACGAAGAGCGCCGAGTCGTATTGCGGGTCGGCGACCGCTGTGACCCGTCCCCTCTCCGTACCGAACAGACGGGCTTGAGTGTGGCAGCTGCACACGGCGTACCTGTCCCTCGGCTCCTGTCTGTCGACATGGACCACGACCCACCGCTGGTGCTGACCGAGGCGGCCAGGGGGAGCAGCGCCATCCCCCGCGAATTGCCGGCGGCAAGGCTGCGGATCCTGGGGGCCACCGCCGCTGCGCTGCACGAGATCCCAGCCCCGCCCGAGGCCGACCTGGCATCCCGCGACCGGCCCATAGCCGACGTCGACTTCGAGGGCTTACGTAAGCAACAAGTACCAAGGCCTCTCCTCGCCGAAGCCGAAGACCTTCTGCGGGAGCTTTCGCCTGGTGGCGTAGAAGGGTTCGTGCACGGTGACCTATGGCAGGGCAACACGATATGGGCCGGTGACACCCTCACCGCGCTTGTGGACTGGGACTGCGCAGGAAAGGGGCCTGCCGGCGTGGACCTTGGCTCTTTGCGTTGCGACGCGGCAATGTGCTTTGGCGTCGGCGCAGCTGAGGACGTGCTTGACGGCTGGGAGGCCGCCGCCGGACGGCCTGCAGACGATGTCGCTTACTGGGACGTTGTTGCTGCTTTGAGCACGCCGCCTGACATGGGATGGTTCGTTGAGACATTCGCCGACCAGGGCAGGCCGGACCTAACCCAGGCCGTGCTGGTCGGTCGCCGCGACGAGTTCCTCGCGGCCGCTCTCGCCGTCCTCAAGGCAGAGTTTCGATGAGTAGTACGCCCCGCGGCGAGCACGTGTAGACAGGCCCGGTGGCAGTGCTTGCCCGGGCCTTCAGCCCCAACGTGAACTCGAAAAGGGTTGCTCAGACCGACCTAGTAGGACTGTCGAGCGTAGGCTGCACCGTAAAGGTGACGGCGATATTATGGCGCTCAGCCGTGAAAAGGTCGCTCACAGAATAACCGTCGATACGCGTCGCGGACAGCACCAAAGCCGTCGAAGCCGGGCAGCGCCAGATCGGTTATTCGGTGCTGTCCCGAACCAACAGGCGGAGGTACAGATAAGTTGCTCGGGAGCCCTCGCGGCTTGGCATTCCCATGGCGACGGTCGCTGGCAACGGTCCCGAGCCCGCCGGTCGGTATGCCCCGCGGCCGCCGGGCATACCGCTGGTCCGGCCTTGGAAGACCACCGGCCGACCGGCCGCGGGGATGCGTGCCGGTCGGCCAATTGGCGGTTGACACGAACCTCGCACCGGCGATAGGCGGAGCGAGGAGAGGCCTCGTTCTACCGGGCGGTGGCTATTCCGGTTGGAATACTGCGATGGTGTTCCCGTCGGGGTCCTTGAACCAGGCCGAGCGGCCGACGCCAACTGAGGTGACGATGTGGTCGACAGTCTTGAAGGTTTCGGTATCGTACTCGTCAAACTCGATGCCGTTCGCGGCGAGCGCCGAGATGTCCTTGTCGATGTCGGTCGACCAGAAGCGTACCTGGGTGTGGTCGGCCTTGTTCCCACCGCCCCGGCCATAGATCAGCAGCGTTGTGCCGTCGCCGCACTCGAAGAGCAGGTGGTTCTTGATCGTCTCCGGTGAGAGGGTCAGTCCCACCTTGCTCTCGTAGAACTGCTGGCTCCTCGCCAAGTCGGTAGAGACGAGCACAGCCGAGATCCGGTTGTCGGCGATCATGTCAATCCCCGAGTTGTTCGTTCGGTTCGCGTTGTCGGTGTCACTAAGGCATTACCGTCGACAGATCGATCTCGGTCTCTTGGGGAGGGGTCGGGAACCCACCTTGGACCTCTGCGAGAGCGGCAAGCAGGTGCACGGGCTGGCATCTCTCGTTGCTGTCCGAGGCCATCAGCGAGGCACGCCGCACCACGAGTTGGCCCGGGCCGTCACGCCAACTACGAGGCTCCATATCCTCCAGAATGCCACCCGCTTAACTGGGCGATGGGGCGGTCCTCGGGTGGCAAACGCTCACGTTGGCCCCGCGTGACATCCAACGTTCCGCGCCCGGCGTCGGCTAGGAGGTGACGTAGCTGAGGACCCCTTCAAGGTAGCGGCGAGTCGTGCGGGCCTGGGCCAAGCGCGACAACGGTCCGCCCAGTCGTGCAGCGGCGGAAGCGGGCTGGGAAAAGGCGACGATCTCGAACCTGACGGTCCCATCGTCGTCCTTGGTCACGTGGAAGGCCTCCTCGCCCCTCTCGGGGTGCCTGGGCAATGTCCCGTACGCGAACCCGAACCGGTGGGGCTCGTTGGTGACATAAACGACCCCGAAGGAAGTGGTCGAACATGGACACGCAGGACTTGATAAGCAGGATGTCCGAGAACCTGTCGGTGCGCCGTGCCTTCGGCGCCGCCTATGAGAAGGACGGCCTGCTGGTGATCCCCGTGGCGTTGGTTGCCGGGGGTGGCGGGGGCGGAGAGGGGACTATGCCCAAGGACCGGGGTCGAGGCCCACGCCCGGCGCCGGAGACAAGCGACGAAACGGCTCATGGGCCCGAGTGCTTACCAGGCCGGAAGGATCTCGAGCATCGGCCCGTGGCGCGAAATCGGCAGGTACCTTCGTGGGCTATTGAGCACCCGCCTGATAACCGGCGAAGTCGGGCGGGCGGTCGGCACATAACGCGCGAGAGATAACTCATGCTCGGTCGGGATCGGGATGACGCAGAACGGCAGCTCTGGGAGCGACGGGTACGGCAAACAAGCCGGTTAGATCAGGCTAACTTCCGGGAGTTGGCGAACACAGGTTCTCTACCGGACAGGACCCGTGGATGGTAGTCAGGTGGAGCGTGTGGTCTCGGGCTAGGAAGTGGCACCATCGAGGCGCGGTGCTTCGGCAGCCAAAAGCCCGCAACGGATCGCACGGCTAAGGGTCGTGGCCTAAGCCTGTATCCACCGATTGGTAATAGGCGATCCTCAAGGAGCGCCTGAATGTCGAAGAACGGGTTGAGGTGACCGCCCGGTCAGCCAGCGGCCAGCGGCCACTACAGGGCGTCGTGGTGAAA
>JBEKNX010000217.1:0-7623 GCA_049522375.1 Acidimicrobiales bacterium
ACGAGGTCCGCGGCTGCACAGGGGTCGAACGGGGTTATTGGCGCGACGTCGGCACGCTCGACAGCTACTACGACGCCAGCATGGACCTCATCGCCGTGCAGCCGGCCTTCAACTTGTACAACACGGACTGGCCCATCTTCACCAGCCTTCCCCAGCTGCCGCCGGCCAAGTTCGTCTTCGAGGACGGCGGCCGGGCTGGGCAGGCGTTCGACTCCATCGTGTCGGCCGGCTCCATCATTGCCGGGGGGACCGTGCGACGCTCGGTCATCTCGCCCGGCGTGAAGGTCGACCAGGGGGCGCTCGTCGAGGACTCCGTGATCATGGACAACGTGCGCATCGGGGAAGGGGCCGTGGTACGCCGGGCCATCATCGACAAGAACGTGGTCGTCGCGCCCGGTGTGCGGGTGGGCACCGACCCCGAGCTCGACGCCAGCCATTTCACCATCTCGGCCCGGGGCATCGTGGTCATAGGCAAGGGCGAAAAGGTCGTCGTGTGAGCCGTGTCGCCCTGCTCACCAAGGAGTACCCCCCGGAAGTGTACGGAGGAGCGGGCGTGCACGTCGAGTACCTGGCCCGCCATCTCGCCGACCTGGTCGACGTGGGCGTTTACTGTTTCGGCGCCCCCCGTCAAGACTCCCTGGTGGCGGCGGCCTACGAGCCGTGGGAAGCCCTGGCCAAGGACGGGAAAGGGACGGCCCTGCGTAGCCTTTCGGCCGACCTGCGTATGGCGGCCGACGTCGTGGGCGCCGACCTGGTCCATAGCCACACCTGGTACGCCAATTTCGCTGGCTATCTAGCCCAGGTGCTCTACCACGTCCCGCACGTGATGACGTCGCACAGCCTGGAGCCCCTCCGGCCGTGGAAGGAGGAGCAATTGGGCTCCGGGTACCGGCTGTCGTGCTGGGTCGAGCGCACCGCCATCGAGAGCGCCGATGCCGTGATAGCGGTGAGCCAGTCCATGCGCGACGACGTCTTGGGCGTCTACCCGACGGTGGCTCCCGAAAGGGTGAGGGTCGTGCACAACGGCATCGACCCCGACGAGTTCTTCCCGGACCCGGCGACGGCCGCCCTCGAGCGCCATGGGCTGGATCCCGAGGCGCCGTACGTGCTGTTCGTGGGCCGGGTGACACGCCAGAAGGGCATCACCTACCTCCTGCGGGCGGCCAAGACGATCGATGCCGCCGCCCAGGTGGTCTTGTGCGCAGGCGCGGCGGACACGCCCGAGATCGAACGTGAGGTGCGGGCACAGCTCGACGAGCTGGACGGGGTGCGCAAGGGTGTCGTCTGGATCGAAGAGATGCTCCCCCGGCCGGAGCTGGTCCAGTTGATGAGCCACGCCGCCGTTTTCGTCTGCCCCTCCATCTACGAGCCCTTCGGCCTGATAAACGTCGAGGCCATGGCCTGCGGCGTGCCCGTCGTGGCCAGCGACATAGGGGGGATACCCGAGATCGTGGAGGACGGTGTAACCGGTTCCCTGGTCCCCTTCGAGCCGAGCGGTGACGACTTTGGCAGCCCGAAGGACCCCGAAGCTTTTGCCGCCGGCATCGCCGAGCGGGTCAACCGGCTCCTGGCCGCGCCTGAGGTGGCGAAGCAGTTTGGAGCAGCCGGCCGCCGCCGGGCACTGGACCAGTTCACCTGGACCGCCGTGGCCAAAAAGACTGTGGAGGTATACGAGCAGGTCATGGGGTCTTTCTAGGCCGCTCGCGTATAACTGGGGACCGTGACAGCTATGCTCGTTCAGTGCTGGTCGCGAGTTCTCGTGCTGGCCACCGAGGGACATGATCCGTTTCAACCACGTCACCAAGACGTACAAGGGCCCCGTTGCCGCCCTGCGGGACATCACGGTGGACATCCCCCGGGGCGAGTTCGTCTTCATCGTCGGGCCGTCCGGCTCGGGTAAGACGACCTTCTTACGGTTGGTCACCAAGGAAGAGCGGACCGACGAAGGCGAGATCTGGGTAGCCGGCAAAGAGGTCGGTACGCTCGCCCCCTGGAAGGTGCCGTACCTGCGGCGCAACATCGGCTGCATCTTCCAGGACTACCGCCTGCTACCTGAGCGGACCGTCTACGAGAACGTAGCCTTCGCACTGGAGGTCATCGGTCGGTCACGGCACTTCGTGCGCTCGCAGGTGCCACAGATCCTGGAGCTGGTCGGGCTGGGAGAGAAGATGGAGCGACGGCCCAACGAGCTCTCGGGCGGCGAGCAGCAACGCGTCGCCGTAGCCCGGGCGTTCGTCAACCGCCCTCTCATCCTCTTGGCCGACGAGCCCACGGGCAACCTCGACCCGGGCACCACCGCCGGGATCATGCGCCTTCTCGAGCGCATAAACCAGTACGGCACGACCGTTGTGATGGCGACGCACCAACAGGATGTCGTCGACGCCATGCGCAAGCGAGTGATCGAGCTCGACCATGGGCAGGTGGTCCGAGACCAGGCCAGGGGCGTCTACGGCATGGTGGACGCGTAGGCGGCCGGCGGCTAACAAAGACAACCCGGGGAGCACAAGTGTCGTTCGCAAGCCCGTACGTACTGCGCGAGACGGGTGGCAACCTGGCCCGCAACATCGTCATGACGGTCGCGGCCGTTGTGACCATGGCGGTGTCGCTCACGGCTCTGGGCGGGGTACTGATCATGCGCCAGGCGATAAACCAGGCCACGGTGCAGTACCAGGGCGGTGTCGAGCTCGTCGTTTTCATAAACGCCAACGCCAGCGCCCAGGAGATCACCGGGCTTCGCCAGCAGCTGGTCGGGATGGTGCCCGAGGAAATCAGGTCGTGCCACTTCGTCGACCAGGCGCAGGCCTACGCCGAGTTCAAGTCGATGTTCAGCGGTCAGCCCGACATGTTGAAGGTCATGACGGTACAGAAGATGCCGCCCTCCTTCCGTTGCGTCCCCGCCAAGGCACAGAACGTGGCCCAGCTGGCGAGCCAGCTAAACAAGCAGCCCGGCGTCCTCAACGTCGGCTACCCGGGCCAGGCCATCAAGGAGGAACTGGCCCGCTTCGCCACCCTGCGCAACGTCGCCCTGGTGGTGGCCGGCGGCGTCATGTTGGGAGCCATTGCCCTCGTCGTCAACACGATCCAGCTGGCCATCTTCGCCCGTCGGCGTGAAGTGGCGGTGATGAAGCTGGTCGGTGCGACCAACTGGTTCATCCGGGTCCCGTTCATGCTCGAAGGACTGGTGGAAGGCCTCGTCGGCGCGCTCATCGCCTTCTTTATCACGTACCTGGCCCGCGACACGCTGGCGTCGTTCACGGGGAGCAACCCGTTGGTCCCCGACCAACCTCTCTATGTCAGCTCACACGAAGCCCTGTTGACCGGGATCTTCGTCGTCGCCCTGGGGACCCTGGTAGGCGCGGGCGGCTCGGGTTTCGCCGTACGCCGGTTCCTGTCGGTCTGAGGGCTCCTATGCTGGCCCGGCGTGAGCCAGCGGATCGAAGACTATGCCCTGATAGGTGACACCCATACGGCCGCCTTAGTGGGGCGGGACGGTTCGCTCGACTGGCTGTGCGTGCCCCGTTTCGACTCCGCGGCGTGCTTCGCCGCCCTGCTCGGCGCACCGGACCACGGCCGGTGGTTGCTGGCGCCCAAGGGAGGCGGACCGGCGACGCGCCGCTCTTACCGGAAGGGCACACTGGTCCTGGTCCAGGAATGGGACACGCCGGGCGGTACGGTGCGGGTCACGGACTTCATGCCGCCCCGGCACCACCGGCCCCGCGTCTACCGGAGGGTCGAAGGCGTGCAGGGCAGCGTGGAGATGCTCACCGAACTGATCATCCGCTTCGAGTACGGCTCTCAGGTCCCCTGGGTCGTCCAGAACGAGAAGGGCATCAGGGCGGTGGCGGGCTCGGACGCCATCGAAGTCGAGGCCCCCTTCCCTCTCCACGGCGAGCACATGCGCCACGAGGCGACGTTCGTCGTGAAGGAGGGTGAGCGCGTCGACTTCCGCTTGCACTGGGCCCTGTCCTACGACGAGGAGGAGGGCAGGGTGGTCGGCAGCGACAGCGCCTTGGCCGACACCCTGGCATTTTGGGGAGAGTGGGCGGGCCGCCTCGTCGAGGCCCATGGTGATTGGGAAGATCTCGTACAGACGTCGCTGGTAGCGCTAAAAGCCCTCACCTATGCTCCCACCGGCGGGATCGTGGCCGCGCCGACCACCTCGTTGCCCGAGGCCCTAGGGGGCAGCCGTAACTGGGACTACCGGTACTGCTGGGTGCGGGACGCCACTCTGACCATAGATGGGCTGGTCGAGGCGGGGTGCCGGGAAGAAGCAGAGGCGTGGTTGTGGTGGCTGGTCCGGGCCGTCGCCGGGGACCCGGAGCAGATGCAGGTCATGTACGGCGTGGCCGGGGAGCGGCGCCTGCCCGAGCTGGAGATCGACTGGCTGCCCGGCTACGAGGGGTCGCGCCCGGTGCGGGTCGGTAACGCCGCATCGCTGCAGTTCCAGCTGGACGTCTACGGCGAGCTGATGCTGGCCATAGACGTGGCCCGGTCCCAGGGGATAGCCGCCGCCGGGGCCATATGGGACTTGCAGCGCGCTCTGCTCGCATACGTCGAGCGCTGCTGGGACCAGCCTGACCAAGGCATATGGGAGCTGAGAGGCCCTCCTCAACCGCTGGTCTATTCACGGGTCATGGCCTGGGTAGCCATGGACCGTGGAGTGAAGGCCGTCGAGCGCGACGGTCTGGACGGGCCCGTCGAACGCTGGCGCGAGGTGCGCGACCTGATCCATGCCCAGGTGTGCTCACGAGGCTTCAACGAAAAGGTAGGCGCTTTCACCCAGGCCTATGGCTCCACCGAACTTGATGCCAGCATCCTGATGGCGCCCCTGGTCGGTTTCCTGCCCGTGACGGACCCCCGCATCGTCGGCACCATCGAAGCTGTCCAACGCGATCTCATGGTCAACGGCTTCGTGATCCGGTACCGCAATGACTCCGGTGTCGACGGCTTGCCCGGCCAGGAGGGTACCTTCCTCCCCTGTTCGCTGTGGCTGGTCTCCTGTTTGGCGCTGCTCGGCCGAGCCGAGGAGGCATGTGAGATATTCGAGCGCGTCCGCGCCGTGGCCAACGACCTCGGCCTGTTCTCGGAGGAGTACGACACAAGTCTCAGACGCCTGGTCGGGAACTTCCCGCAGGCTTTTACGCACGTGGCCTTCATCAACGCCGCCCGGCTCCTGACGACCGCCCTCGAGGGCAAGCCCGCCCGCAGCACGAGCAGCAGATAGGGCCTTCCTCCGCGCCCGTCAGGGGCAGCGACTGGCGAGCCGTCGGATGGCCGATGCCACCGTACCGGGTTGGAGCTGAGGCAGCAGGTGGCCGGCACCAGGCACCACTTCCAAGATCGCGCCCGGGATAGCGGCCGCCAGCCGGTGAGCTGCCGCCGCCGGGACGACCCGGTCGATGCTGCCCGCGAGCACGATTGTGGGTGCCGCGATGTAGGCCAGGCGGGGTGCCATCGTCGGCAGCTCATAGACCAGCGCCCGCTGCTCGACGGCGAAGCTTGTCCAGGTAGCACGCCTCCGCCAGGCACGCGTCAAATCTGCCAGCTGCTCTTCGGAGCGCCCCCGCATCCGCCAACCGGCGAAGGCCCGCGTCGGGCCCCAGGAGAGCACACCGCCGGCGGTGCTCAGGGTCGTAGCGGCCAGGGCGGTGCCCAATAGGGGAAGGGCGAGCAGCCGGTCAAGCCTTCCCACCGGGTCGCCGGGCGCCACCGAGGACACCAGGGCCAGGCCGGCGACAGATCCGGGGAAGTCCAGGGCCATCTCGATGGCGATGCCTCCCGCCCAGCTGTGCCCGACGACCAGTGCTCTCCCCACGCCTAGCGAGCCCAGGAGCCGGAGCACGGCATTGGCGTTGACGGCAAAACCGGCCGCGTGCCCTCCCGTCAGCCCATAGCCCAACCGGTCGGGGATGATGACCTGGTGGTCCCGCGCCAGGTCGCCGGCCACCAGGCCCCAGTCGCGCCCGGAGCCAGGTTGGCCGTGAAGGAGCACAACCGGGCGACCTGTCCCGCGTACGTCGGCGACCAGGGCCGGCCGTCGCCTGACGCGCCAGAAGTGCAGGGAAGTGCGCCGGGCGGCGCGCTCGTTCCGGGCGTGCCCGGAGTGGCCGGTCTCAGCGGAGGGAACAGCGACAATCTTGCCAGGCTAACCCTTGGAGCCGTTACGGCCGGTTAACCGCCCCGCTCATCGGCCGGGCTACGAGCCGGTTGGGGGGGGTCTGCGCCGGGTACGGGCCCGGGCTGACCGGCGTCCAGGTCTATGTCGTCGCGGGTATTGATGAGGTGGCTGGCTACCGACTTGAAGTAGCTCAGAAACTGGGTCTCCTCCAGGGCCCCGAGCCCGACCTCTTTCATGGCGGCCGTCATGTGCTGGAGCCAGGCGTCGTGCTCGCGGGCGCCGATCCGGAACGGTTCGTGCCTGGCCCGCAGATGGGGACTGCCCCGCAACTCTTCATAGGCACGCGGGCCGCCCCAAAACTGGGCCAGGAACAGGCACAGCCGCTGCCGGGGGCCGTCGAGATCCTCGGGGTAGAGAGGACGGAGCGCTTCGTCTGTCGCCACTTTCGCGTAGAACTTATCCGTAAGCGCTTCGAAGAAGCTCATGCCCCCCAGGCGCTCGTACATGCTCTTCGCTGGCACCGTTCCTGCCGATCCCTGGGGTACCCGTTCCTGGCTCTCTGGTCGATGATAGACCTCGACTGGTGGTAGTGCGCCCACCCTGGGGCGCGCCAAAGTACCAGGTCGTATGATTCGGCCTGTGCGGTCCCGCCGGCCGGTCGCTCCCATGGTACTGGCGGCTGTCGTGGCCGGGTGCGCCCTTTTGGCGGGATGTGGCCGGCATGTGGCTACCAACGACCAATCCCAAAAGGCTTTCCTCGACTCGGTCTACAGCCAGGCTCCGGGCATAGGCAGCTACCGCACCGGCCTGCAATTGGTCAGCCTCGGGCAGGCCATATGTGGCGACCTTGAGTCGGGGGCGTCGGTGCAGGAGCTGGGTGACCGGCTGCCTCTCGTGGAGGGGAACGTGACCTTACCGCCGGGCGACTTGGGGGTCGTCATTTCGGCGGCGGTCGACGTGATGTGCCCGAAGTTCCGCAAACTGCTGGGAGCCTGACCGCCCGCAGCGCGTCACGCCGGCCAGGCCGACAGATAGGTGAGGACTCTCCCGCCGCACGATACGTGGGACCCGTTGGCCAACTCTCTTTGCTCGTTGCGGCCAAGTTTGTCCCATGCCTGGGAACCGGGCCCCTGCAGCCACGTACCACCCTCAGCGCCCCGATCGACCACGTAGGCCGACCAGCCCCGGATCTGGACTTCAGCGTGGACCGCCCCCATGGAGTGGTTGGCTCCCGAGCGCATGGCGATGGGCTGGACGGCACCGGACTGTACCTCGGATGCCGTTGCTGGCTCGGTGCCGATCAGGCAGCCGCGGGCCAGGCCCCAGACCGAACCATCGTCAGCCAGCAAGGCGCCGATGGACGGTCGGGGACCGTTGGACTGCGGCGCGCCGGCGAGGATGGGCCGACCGCAACGCAAGCAGTTCGGCACTTTCGGATGGTTGAAATGGCCACGTTCGCACCGTACGCCGGGAACCTCGGGCCGGTCGCCCAAAGCACTCACCGT
>JBEKNX010000218.1:0-7611 GCA_049522375.1 Acidimicrobiales bacterium
CGGGCCCAGCAGGTAGAGCGGGCGGACCGGGCCCGCCGCTTCCACGGCGGCGAACACGGGCTCGGGCGCCAGCACCATGCCTGCTCCACCGCCGAAGGGGCTGTCGTCCACGCTGCGGTGCGGGTCGCTGGCCCCCGAGCGCAGGTCGTGGACCACGATGTCAAGCGCCCCGCCCCGCCACGCCTTGCCGATGAGGCTCGCCCCGCACCAGGCCGTCACCACGTCGGGAAAGATCGTAAAGACCTCGGTGCGCATATTGCCGGCTAAAGCTCGAACAGGCCCGCCGGGACCTCTACGGTGAGCCGACCGGGCTCGGAGGCGACGACGAAACGCGCGGGTACCAGCGCCCCGCTGTCCAGCACGAGCAGATCGCTGGCCGGGTTGGCCTCCACCGCCACCACGGTGCCCCGGCTCTGGCCGGAGCTTTCGACCACTTCGGCGCCGATCAGCTCGTGGACGAAGAGAGCCTCGTCCGGCACCGCCGCCGCCGGTTCGGCCCGCAACAACGCGCCGGCCAGGCTCTCGGCCGCCTCGCGGCTGGCGATGCCGACGAAACGCACCAGCCAGCGCCCTCCCGTCGGCCCGGCCCGGCCGGGCACGGGCTGAGCGCTCTCCACCACCAGCTGACGGCCCCCACAGTCCAGGGCGCTCCCCGGTGCCAGGCGTTCGTCCAGGGTCGTCACCAGCGCCACCACCACCTCGCCCTGGAGCCCGTGGGGCCGGGCGACGCGGCCCACTTCCAACAACACGGCGTTCAGTCCGCTATGTCGACGAAAACCTCTTCACCGTCCCGGGCCGCGGCAGCACGGGTGACGGCACGGATGGCCTGCGCCGTCCGCCCCCGGCGGCCGATGACCCGGCCCACGTCACCGGGCGCCACCTGCAGCAACAGCCGCATTGGTTGGCCTCCGCCCCCTCCGGTCGTCTCCACCCCGACCGCGTCCGGCTCATCGACGATGTGGCGGGCCAGGTAGGCGAGCACGGCGCTGGCCGTCCCTCCCGGGGCCCGGTTGTAGGGGTCGCTCACTGGTCGCTCACTTGGACTTGCGCGCCGGTGCCGCCGACGCCTCCTTGGGAACGCGAACAGGGGCGGCCTCCATGAGACCGGCGCCGGCCAGGATGCGCCGTACCCGGTCGGTGGGCTGAGCGCCCTGGCTGAGCCACTGGGTAACGCGGTCCGCCTTCAGGACGACCTTGTTCTGCTCTTCACGGGGCGCGTAACTGCCCACGATCTCGATGAAACGGCCGTCGCGCGGTGAGCGGCTGTCGGCCGCCACCACCCGGTAGGTCGGTTGCTTGGTCTTTCCCATCCGCATCAGGCGGAGCTTGACTGCCATGTCGGTTGCTTTCGTTCCCTTGTTCAGGAGCGGGCGGGAGTGGAGAACCCCGCCTCAGCTGCCAGTGGACCGGCTAAGTCTAGGCGCGCCACGACTAGGGCAGGGCCCCGGCCGCCGGCCCGGGCCTTACCGGCGCTTCTTGCGCTTGGCGGCGGCCTTCTTACCGGTGCTGCGGCGCGACATCCCGGCCAGGCCCGGGACCGTGCGCATGTACGCCTGTACCTGCTTGAACCGCTCGAGCAGGTCATTGACGGCCTGGACCGTCGTACCCGAGCCGGCGGCGATGCGCGTCCGGCGGGAACCGTTGATCAGGGACGGGTCGGCCCGCTCGGCCGGGGTCATGGAGTGGATTATCGCCTCCACCGGCTTCAGCATCCCGTCGTCCAGCTCCATGTTGCGCACCTCTTTGGGGACCATCGGGAGCATCCCGATCAATCCCGAGAGCGGGCCCATTTTCTTGACGGCCTGCAGCTGCTCCAGGAAATCCTCCAAGGTGAAACGCCCCTCGGCCATCCGGGCCACGGCCTTTTCGGCATCGTCGTGCTTTATGGCCGTCTCAGCCCGGTCTATAAGGGTGAGGACGTCCCCCATGCCCAGGATGCGCCCCGCCATGCGGTCGGGGTGGAAGAGCTCGAAGTCCTCCAGCTTCTCGCCCGTGGAGGCAAAGGCGATGGGCTTGCCCACCACCTCCTTAACCGACAGTGCCGCCCCGCCCCGGGCGTCGCCGTCCACCTTGGTGAGGATAACCCCGTCCAGTTGCAAGGTCTTGTGGAACGCCTCGGCCGTGGTGACCGCGTCCTGGCCCGTCATGGCGTCGATGACCAGGAACGTGTAATGCGGTTGCACCGTCTCGGAGATCTCCCGGACCTGGTCCATCATTTCCATGTCGATGTGCAGGCGGCCGGCCGTGTCGACGATGAGGACGTCCCGGCCGACCCGCGCCGCTTCGGCCAGGCCTTTTTTGGCCACCATCACCGGGCCGGAGTCCTCGGAGAACACGGGCACCCCGATCTGGCGCCCCAGGACGCGCAACTGCTCGACCGCGGCGGGCCGCTGCAGGTCGGCGCCCACCAGCAGGGGGTTGCGTCCCTGCTGCTTGAACCAGCGGGCCAGCTTGGCGGCGTTGGTCGTCTTGCCCGCCCCCTGCAGGCCCGCCAGCAGCACCACCGTAGGAGGCCGCGGGGCGTAGGTCACGCGCAGCGCCGTCCCGCCCAGGATGCGCACCAGCTCGTCGTGGACCGCCTTGACCACCTGCTGGCCGGGGCTGAGGCTGAGGGAAAGCTCCGCTCCGACCAGTTCGGCCCGCAGCCGGGCGATGACATCGCGCACTACGAGCAGGTTGACGTCGGCTTGGAGCAGCGCCATGCGGATCTCACGCAGCGCCTCGTCGACGTCCTCGGGGCCGAGCCGGCCCCGGCCGCGCAGGCGCGTGAAAATGCCGTCCAGTCTGTCGGACAGGGCCTCGAACATCAGGCGGACAGGGCCTCGAACATCAGGCGGACAGGGCCTCGAACATCAGGCGGGCCATGCTACTGGGTACGCCCGGGCACTAACCTGCCCGCAATGAAGACCGCCCTCCCCACCGGCGCAGACAACCTGCCCACAGGTGCAGACAAACAGGCGGCGGTCCGCCACATGTTCGATGCCATTGCCGAGCACTACGACCTGGTGAACGGCATCGTGGCCATGGGCATGGACACGGGGTGGCGGCGCCGGTGCGTCGAAGCCCTGGACCTGCGGCCAGGAGCCAGAGTGCTGGACGTGGCGTGCGGGACAGGCGACCTGTGCCGGGCCCTCGCTCGCGCTGGGTACCAGCGGGTGGGCGTGGACCTTTCGCCGGGCATGCTCTCGCATTCCCGGACCAACGCTCCCCTGGTGCTGGCGGACGCCCTGCGCTCGCCCTTCCGTCCCGGTTCCTTCGACGGCGTGGTGAGCGGGTTCGCCCTTCGCAACGTCGTCGACCTCGGCTCGCTTTTCCAGGAGCTGGCCCGCCTGACCCGCCCCGGCGGGCGCATTTCCCTGCTCGACCTCGGCGCCCCGGAGGCGCCCCTGCTCCGCGCTGGCCACCGCGTGTGGTGCAATTACGGTGTCCCCCTGGTGGGCTCGGTGCTTTCCGACGCCAACGCCTACCGTTACCTGCCCCGCAGCCTCGCCTACCTGCCGCCCGCCGACGAGATGGTCAGCCTGCTGGAGCACGCCGGGTTCGGGGCCGTGCAGCATGCCCCGCTCTCTG
Source organism: Acidimicrobiales bacterium (assembly GCA_049522375.1). GTDB lineage: Bacteria > Actinomycetota > Acidimicrobiia > Acidimicrobiales > Palsa-688 > Fen-671. The sequence continues at coordinate 3,571 of JBEKNX010000218.1, forward strand.
GCGGGATCAGCCAGCTGTACATCGCCACCAGGGGGGCCACAGGTATGCAGTCGTGACCGTCGCCTCTCCCCGGCCGGCGGGCGGGCCCTCGGCTTCGTCGCCGTCGAGGGGCGCTCTCGGCGCGCCCGGGCCCGACGTGGCCAGGGAGCTGTGCGCGGTCACCGTCCCGGTGAGGCCCGAGCTGCTTGGGGACCTCGTCCGGGCCGGTGGCCGGCCCGGCTCCCGGTTGTGGAGCCACGGCGGGATGTCCCTTCTCGCCCGGGGCGAGGCGCTCCGGCTCACGCTGCCTGCCGGATGGGCCCACCCGGGCCACGTGTCGTTCGTGAGCGAAGCCCTGAGCCTCATCGAGACCGAAGACCCCGTGATGGCGCCCGGGAGCGGGGCGGTGGCCCTAGGTGCTCTTCCCTATGACCCCGGTCGCGCCGGTCACCTCGTCGTACCTCGCCTGCTGGCCGTGGCCCGGGACGGACAGGCGTGGGCCACGTTGACGGGCCCCGGCCCGTTGCCCCCTTCGTCGGCGGAGGCCACAAGTGCCATTGAGGAGGAGCTGGCCGCACTGCGCCGCCACGTCGAGGAGCAGTCCCGCGCCCAGTCCCTGCCCGACCGCTTCGAGCTCTCCGCCCACATGCCTCACTCTGAATGGAAGCTCTTGGTGGCCAGAGCGGTGGCGGAAATGGAACGGGGCGCCTTTGCCAAGGTCGTCCTCGCCCGCCGGGTCGACGTCGTGGGCAACCGGCCCTTCGTCCTGCCCGAAACTCTTTCCCGCCTGGCCAACCTCTACCCCTCCTGCGCCGTGTTCCACGTTGAGGGCTTCATCGGCGCCAGCCCCGAGACCCTCGTGCGCCGGACCGGCCACGATGTCCTCAGCCACCCCCTGGCCGGGACTGTAGCCAGGAGCGGCGATACCGCCACGGACGCCGCCCTGCTGGCCGCTTTGATGGCCTCGGGCAAGGACCGCCACGAGCACCAACTGGTGGTGGACGAGATCGCCGCCAAGCTCCGGCCTCTGTGCCGCCAACTCGAGGTCCCCCCGGTGCCGTCGGTACTGGCATTGCGCAACGTCTCGCACCTGGGCACCGAGCTGCGGGGGACGCTGGCGGACGGCGCCACCTCCAGCCTGGCCCTGGCCGCCCTCCTCCAGCCCACGCCGGCGGTCGGGGGCCTGCCGGCCGAGGCGGCCCTGGCCTGGCAGCGCGCCAACGAGGGCTTCGACCGGGGCACCTATGCCGGGCCCGTCGGATGGGTGGACAGCCGTGGGGACGGCGAATGGGCCCTGGGCCTGCGCAGCGCCGACGTGTCGGGGCCCCACGCCGCTCTGTACGCCGGCAACGGCATAGTGGCCGGTTCCGCCCCCGACGCCGAACTGGCCGAAACGCAGCTGAAACTGCAGGCCCTGCTGGCCGCGCTGGTCCGCCCCTGACCCCGTCGCCGCCAGCCGGCGGCGGCCCGGGACACCACAGCCCAGGACGCCCACAGCCCAGGACGCGCACGCCGGCCCGATGCCCCAAACGAGTTGTGACGTTGACTACGAAAAAATCGCACCTACTTAACAAAACGGCGCCGGTCCACGTAGGTAACTTCACAAAACGACGGCCCAGAGACGGACCGCAGTGCTCTAGGGGCCCAGCCTCGAGACGGCCGCCTCGACGGCGGCGTACAGGCGCCGGTGCAGGGCCACATTCGCCACCCGATCGGTCTTGGCGATGAAGACGCGTACGCCCTGGCCGGGTTCGGCCCCTCCCAGGACGCTCGCCAACCGGCCCAGGTCCGGCACCTCCTCAGCCTCAGCCCCGTAGGCCCGGGCCACCGCGGCCAGGTCGGTGCCCTGGGGGGTGCCCCACATGCGCTCGAAGCGCTCGGAGGGCTGGGAGGCCGCCTGGGTCAGGAAGTTGAAGATCCCGCCGCCGTCATTGTCGATCACCACCACGTCGAGGTCGGGACCGGCCCAGCCCCGTCCGCCCGCCAGGAGGGCGCTGGCGTCGTACAGGAAGGCGAGGTCCCCCAGCAGGGCGACCACGCCGCCCGGGGCCCTCGCCGCGGCCACCCCCAGCGCGGTCGAGAGCACGCCGTCGATGCCGTTGGCGCCCCGGTTGGCGAGCACGCGCACTCCGGCCCGCGGCCTGCTCCACGACTCGACGTCCCGCACCGGCATCGACGACGACACAACGACACTTGCGCCCGCGGGCGCCGCCCCCAGCAACCAGCGGGCCACCCCCGGTTCGCTCAGCGTGCCCTCTGCCGCCAGAGCCGCCTCGATGGCCGCTTGAGCCACCTCCTCGGCCTGGGCCCACCGGGCTGTCCAGGGGCCGGCGCGCCCGGACTGGACGGCGCGGGCGACCTCTCGGCATACCGCCTCAGGGCTGGCGACGACTACGTCTCCCGGGAGGTGGTCGGGCGCCGCCCAGGTGCCCCAGCGGTCAACGAGCACCTGCGGGCAGCACAGGCTGGCGAGCCACTCGTTCACCACCCTCGAGGCCCAGGGCGCGCCCAGGCGCAGGACCACGTCGGGCTGCCACGCCGCGGCCAACGGTGTGCGCAGCAGGGCGTCGGCGGCGGCGACGGCCCCCGGGAGACGGCACCCGCTGGGCGGGCTGGCCAGCACCGGCCAGCCTGTCGCCCGGGCCAGCTGCCAGACGGCTTCGGGGCTGCCGGCTCCGGTGCCAGCCACGATCAGCCCGCGCTCCCCCGCCCCGGCCAACAGGTCGACGACGTCACCGGGTGGCTGGAGCTCGTGGGGCCAGGCCACCTGGTGCCAGGGGGCGCCCCCGGCCCGGCCCTCGTGGCCGGACAGGAACGCTTCGCCCGAGCCGAGGAGTGGCTCCCTGAACGCCAGGTTCAGGTGTACCGGTCCCGGCCGGTGGGGCCCGCCCCGGGCCTCGGCCACGGACCGGGAAGCCAGCGAACGCCACGTCCCCGCCGCCTCGGCCTCGGGGACGCCAGGAGCCGATTGCCAGCGCACGGCGTCGCCGTACAGGCCGACCTGGTGCACCGTTTGGGGCGCCCCCCAGTCTTGGAGCTCGGCGGGGCGGTCAGCGGTCACCGCCAGCATGGGCACCCCAGCGTGGTGGGCCTCGACTATGGCCGGGTGAAGCTCGACGGCGGCTGTGCCGCTCGTGGTGACCACCGGCGCCGGAGCTCCCGAGGCCAGGCCTAGGCCTAGGGCGAAGAAGCCCGCCGAGCGCTCGTCCAGCACCGTGTAGGCCCGCAGGGCACCCCGCTCGGCGGCCTCCGCCACCGCGATCAGCAAAGGCGTCGAGCGCGAGCCGGGGCATGTCACGACGTCGACCACGCCCGCCCTCACCCATTCGTCGACGAGGGCCACGGCGAAGGCCGCTTGGACGTCCTGGGGCAGAGGCGGGCCCGTCATTGCGGCAAGATCACCGAGTGGCAGCGTACATGGGGCTATCCGCTCGCTTCATCGACGCCGCCGGAGCGGCCGGAGCGGCCGGCGCGGGACGGCCATCCCTGGTGCTCCTTCACGGTTTCACCCAGAGCGGGGAGTCCTGGGCACCTGTGGTCGACGCCCTGGCCGGCCGGGTGACACCCTTGGTGCTGCCGGACGCACCGGGCCATGGCGCGTCGGCGGACCTTGCCGCCGACCTCTGGGCCACGGCCGACCTCCTGGCCGCGCTGGTGCCGGGGCCAGCGTTCTGGGCTGGGTACTCGATGGGCGGCCGCACCGCCCTGCACCTCGCCCTGGCGCACCCCGACCGCGTCGTCCGCCTCGTCCTCATCAGTACCGGCGCCGGGATCGAGGACCAGGCCGCCCGGGCTGCCCGTCGGGCCGCCGACGAGCAGCTCGCCCGGCGCATCGAGGACGAAGGGGTCGAGAGCTTTCTCACCTTCTGGCTGGCCCAACCGCTCTTCGCCACCTTGGGCCCCGAGCACGACGGGCGGGAGGCCCGCCTGGTCAATACCGCCGCCGGCCTGGCCTCCAGCCTGCGCCTGGCCGGGCAGGGCGCCCAGGAGCCCCTATGGCCCCGGTTGGCCGAGCTGGGCCAGTCGGGACCGCATAGGCGAGCGGTGCCGGTCCTTCTCCTG
>JBEKNX010000219.1:0-7611 GCA_049522375.1 Acidimicrobiales bacterium
CCCAGGGTCGAGAAGCTGGCTTTCGCCACCCTGTGGTAGTCGTATCGGCACAGCGCATCCTCAGCGCCGGGCCCTCCGTGGTCTACGTGGTGCCGCTGACCTCGACCGTCCGCGGGTTCCACGCGGAGCTCACGATCGAACCTGACAGACACAACGGTCTCATCGTAAGGTCTGCCGCCCAGTGCCAGCACCTTCGGGCAGTATCTACCGGGCGGATCGTGTCGGCTCGCGGCAACGTCGGGCCCGCGACGCTCGCCCAGATCCGCGAGACGATCGCGATCATGCTGGACATCCCAGTTTGAGCTCGACGACCCCCCTTGTGTCGCCCGCCTGGGCACGGGCCCTGGGCGCACCGCTTCAATGCCGACCGGGTCGGGACGCTCGGCACTGTGACTGTACTGTAACTAGCAGCGGCAACTGGCGGTAGCGAACGGACATCGACGGGTTGTCAAGATGTCACTTGAGCAGCACTTTTCTGCAACGGCGATGGTCGCGTAAGGTCTATGAACCAATCTGGGGGTCTGGGGGTCGCGGGTTCAAGTCCCGCCCGCCCGACGTAGTAAGTGCAGGTCAAGAGGGGTACGGGCCTCGGAGCGGGAGGCCCGGAGGCCCGGAGGGTAGCCACAGGGCTAGCCACAGGATATGCGCGGGGTAGCCACGAATTTCACGACCAGCGCGCGTCTCTTCGCCCCAGAATTTCCACTTGGTGACGCGGGAGAATTACTTGTGCGACTCGAAAGCGTCGCTCAGGGCCTCGAGTGCCCCCGTTTGGCGTCCAGGGTCACCCGGGCGTAGACGTCGGCTGTGATGGCCAACGAGGCGTGGCCGAGGATCGCAGAGACGACCTCCAACGGCACCCCGCGGTCCGATAGCAGCGTCGCCGCCGTGTGCCGGCTGGCGTGGAAGCGCCGCCTGCCCAGGCCGGCGCGTTCGCACAGGGCGTGCCACCAGCGAAGGGCGTTCCGAGGGTCCGGGGCATGCCCAGGGCCGTGGTGGACACCCAGCCGTTCTCCCGCCAGGCCGGTCCCGCCCGGAGGTGGTCCTCGGCCTGGCGCCGCCGGTGCTCGCGGAGCACCGTGGCGGTGTTCCCGACCAAGGGGACCGTGCGCGCCCCGGTGGCGGTCTTCGGGCTGGTCGTCACAAGTCCCTGGCCCGGCACGCGCGCCAGTGTGCGCCCGACCGTCAGCGTCTTGGCGTCAAGGTCGACGTCCGTCCACCGCAGGCCGAGGGCTTCGCCCCGCCGCAACCCCAAGGTGAGGACCAGCGCGGCCAGGGCCACCAGGCGGTCGCCGCTGGCCACTTCCAGTACGCGGGCTGCTTGCGCCGCGTCGAGGGCGTCGTCCAGGCGCGTGCCGGCCACTGAGGGCCCGTCGGTGAGCGCAGCGACGTTGCGAGCCACCAAGCCGGCCCGCTCAGCCAGGCCGAGGGCGCGGCGTAAGACGGAGCGTGCCAGCCGCCTGGTGTTGGCGCTGTAGCCGGCCGACTCCAGGCCGGTCAGCATGGTGCGCACGTGGGCGGGCGACAGCTGAGCCAGGCGGACAGCGCCCAGGTATGGCTTGACGTGGCGGGAAACGGTAATGCGGTAGTTAGCGAGCGTGGCCGGCTTCAGCTGGCCGCAGGCGTTGTCAAGCCACCAGGCCAGGTAGGCGGCCACGGTGGTGGCCCGGTCCGGGACGACCCCCTCGGAGGCGTGCTTTCGGACCTGCTCAAGCCGGGCAAGCACCTCCCACTTTGTGCTGGCCTTGACCACACGACGCCGCCGCTTGCCGTCGAGAGCCCGTGCCAGCTCAACGGGGGCGACCCACAGCCCGTCGGGCCGCCGGTAGACCGCCCTGTTGGACCTTTACGAAGGTTCCGGCCGCTGGGCGGGGACGGGAGCCGGCGAGGCGGCCAAAGCGCTCCGCCGGGCGGCCGCTCGCCACGACGAGGCATCAACAAACCTGGCCAATACTGGCCTGGCCAGGCACAAGGCCCGTAGCCAGTTGAACGATGCCGCTTCCCGCCTCGATCGCGCCAGGGAGGCGTGGGACAGTGCCGGCGAGCCCCAGGCCCACCAGCTCGGCGGCCGCCGGGACCGCCTGACCGCTGAGGTGGCCGAACTAGAGCAAACCTGCGCCGCCCGGGAGGCCTACTTGGCCCAGCACCCGGAGGTGCCTCGCCGTCTGGCTGAGCTTGACCACGCCATCGCCCGTGGCCACGAGCTCGACCGCCTACACCGCCTGGTGCTCCTCCGCCAGCGTGAACAGGCGCAGCACGTGGGTCCCTCTCACCACCTTGACCGGGGCCACGGCATCGACCTATGACGCCTTCTGTGCACATGTTCTGGCATATCTAAAGGTAGCCTCTGCAGCCAGAACGCCCAGAATTTGCGGCCTACGAAAGGGCGACAAGGAAGCCCGTGACGTAGGCCGATTATCTATTACGGGTGGCAAGCAGCATGTGGTCAGTTGCTGCGCTCCGGCAGTCCTTGGAGGAAGGAGATCAGCCCGGTGAAGTAAGTCTTCTGGTCATCGTAGAGCGCGCAGTGACTGCCGTTGGGGCAGTACAGGTACTCGCCGCGCGGCAGCCGTTCGGCCATCTTCTCCATGAAGCCGGGGTCCATCGTGTCATAACGGGCGCCAATCACGAGCGTGGGGACCTCGATCGAGGCGAGGTCGTCGGTCCGGTCCCAGCTCGCCAGGCGTGCGTCAGCGCTGATGCCGAGCTCGCTCGGGCCTTGCATCGGCACGTAGACCGCTTGGTTGAGGTGAGCGAACATGCGACGCACGGGCTCCGGCCACTCTGCCGCCGGCATCCGGAGGAGGTGGTGAACGTAGTGGTGCTCGATGAGCAACTCCATGTAACGCGGGTTTTCAGTCTGCCCTGCGGCTTCGAGCGCCTTGATCTCGACCAGCGCAGCCTGGTCCATCTCCGGCATGAGCACCTGCTCGGCATAAGCGTTGTAGGCCGGGGCGCTCGACATCATGTTGGAGATGACCAGGCCCCGGAGGTGCTGTTGGTGGCGGAGGGCGTACTCAATGGCGAGGATGCCCCCCCAAGACTGGCCATAAAGGACGAAGTTGTCGCGGCCGAGACCGAGAGCGCGGCGGACCTGTTCGACCTCGTCGACGAAACGATCGAGCTGCCAGAGGTCCGTGTCGTCAGGGTGCTCGCTGTTGCCCGACCCCAGCTGGTCGTAGTAGTAGTACTCGACCCCGGCAGCGGGGAGGTAGCTGTCGCAAGCCTCGAGGTACTCGTGGGTCCCACCGGGGCCGCCGTGGAGCAGCAAGAGCTTGAGGGCGGGGTTGTTCCCGACCCGTTTGGTCCACACGCGGTACGTGCCGCTCGGCGCGCTCACCGGGATCTCTCTAACGCCACCGCTCAGGACGTCGTCCCTACCCGAGTAATCTAGGTAACTGCTGGTCGGGCTCATCAAAGCTCCCCTCTCGGGCCACAGCGCGGCCCGCTATCGGTAAGTCTTGCACCCCCTGCTCCAATGCCGAGCGAATGTTCTGGCACGACAGCTGAGCCGTCGACCAGCCGCCAACAGGCGATCGGAGCGACGGATATTTCTCCTGCGTTCGGCAGAGCGGCCGGTACATAACTGCGCCCAGAGCGGCTGGATGTTCTGCCCCAACTTCGCCCGAGCAGAGCCGTCACCCGCCAGCATTTCCGAGGCCGATTACGGGCGAGCGCCCGAGTGGGGACGATGTCATTCTGGCGCCGGCCCGCCCACAGGCACAGCCCGCTACCTACATGCGCTCAGCGGTTCAGGTCCGCGAAGCGAGACGGAGGTCCGCGAGATGGCGTTACGCTTGGCGCCCGGTGTAGGGCCTCGGAGACGGAAGGATGCACACCGTGCAAGAAGAGTGGAGCCGGAAGGGAGCGACGCTCAGCGACAAGACAGCACGCAAGGAGTTCGGTCTGACCCAGGACGAGATCGTCGCGGCAATCGACGCCGGTCAGCTTCAGTACCGAGTTGGCGTCATCCAGGGCAATCCCTGGCTGAGGCTCCTGCGACGCGAGGTCGAGGAGCTCATGGACAGGACCTACAACGACCGGGACCATCGGCAGCGGCGCGCGAGAGCCGAGCTGGCGCAGGTCGACCGCGACTTGAAGAAGCTCCGAGCCGAGGTCGTTGCGCTGGCGGAGCACCGCACCAAACTGATTGCCGACCTGGGAGCATGACCTTCGCGGGCGGCCAGCGGGCCCCCTGTACGCGACGGGCGCCGGTGCGACCACCTGTCCCACTACGCCGGGCCCCGGGGTAGGCGGCACGTCCCTCAGGTTCCCCGAATGCCAGATCCGCGCTCGCAGCCCTGCGTCCTGAGAGGTGCTGACGGCGATCAGACGGGTCCGGCACAGTTCATGGGTCCTCGGCCCGGCGCCAATCGAGAGCGCAGATTGCCTGCAGGCGGGCGGGTCTCGTGGGCCTAGGTTGGTCCGTGGCCGGAAAGCGACGCCCTTCGACCGATGATGCCCGCCAGGCGGTGACCCTGTTGTTGGGGGCGGTCGAGACCAGCGGGGACATCTATGTCGCGCTGGACCAAGTCCGCCCGTTGCACCCGAAGGACAATACGTTCCCCGGTGAGGTTTTCATGCGCTTGGCCGCCGAGGCTTTGGGGCTGGGCGGGGTGAGCGCTGAGCGGCCCATCTCCACCGAAGGCCTTGTCGAGCGGTACCTTCCCGAGTGCCGGTTCCGCGGTCGGGACAGCAGCAAGCTCCGCTATGCCCTTTTGGCCGCTGCCGCTACCCACGGCGGCGTCGAGGTGGAACTGCTCGACGAGGTCGTCTACTGGGGAACCGACGACTTTTGGAGCTACACCGGCTTCGCCGCCCTGGCGTAGGCCCGGGCGGTGTCGGACCAGTGTGAGCTGCCCCTGGCCGAGCTGTGCCGGCAGCTGCGGGCACGGCACGCCGACCCGCTCAGCGAGTAGGCGCCCGTGCTGGTCGTGCACGCAACGAAGAAACTGCGCGACCGGGTGAAGACCATCCTCGCTCAGACCTCGGAGACCTCGACTACCCGGCTCGGTGATTTGGTACGCCACGGCCGTTTTCTGGCGGCCACAAGTCTGTCTCTTCGTGAACGAGCTGACCCTCCTCCCGGTACTGCTCCCTCTGGCGCCGGCGGCCACCCTGGCCGAGAGGTTCCCGGCCGCTTTGGCAGACGTCCTGGCTGCTCACAAAGCCGACGCCGGCTTCATCGGCGCAGAGCTGGCAGAGACGGGAGAGCTCCGCCTGGCCAAGACGTCCAACCGCAGCGTGGTAGGCATCATGAACGAGCTCACCTTCCTGGCCGAGGCCCACCTGGCTACCGGTACCCAGCCAGACCTGCTTGGGCTGTCGGTCCGGCTGGCCGGGACACCGTGCGGGCCGCTGTACAAGCGCCACGTCAGCCCCGACCGGGAGCTCGCCGCCGTGCTTGCCCAATAGCGCACCTCTGGGCCATCGCCCGGAGCGCCCGCTCCATGACGCCCTCCCGACCGCCGCCGGTGCGCGCATATCTCGACTGTCCGAAGACCGGAGCGGTACGAGAGCACGGCCGAAGCGCCACGGCGCCCGGGGTATAGCAAAACGTCTAAAGCCGTCTAACAAAACGTCTAAAGCCGTATAACAAAAGCTCGGGCGCCAGCCTGATCTCAAGCGGTGGACGCAGGGCCTCGCACATCCGACGGGCGTGCGCTTGGTGGAGATCGCAGTATTACTGCAATGCTGTAAGGCTGCGGTTGTCTGCTAGGATGCTCGTAGTGGCAGATGACCGCAACTTCGTGACCGTCCAGAGCCGAGGGCTCATCGCCATCCCGGCGGCGATCCGGCGTCACCTAGGGCTGGACACGCCCGGCGCCCAAGTCGAAGTGATAGAACGCGGGGGCGAAATCGTCCTGCGCCCGCACGTGGCCGTGCCAGCTGACCAGGCGTGGTTCTGGACGGAACGCTGGCAGCGCATGGAGCGCGAAGCCGATGACGCCATCGGGGCCGGGCGTGTGGCAGTCGCCCATGACGTGGACGAACTGCTTGACGAGCTCGACTCGTGAGGTTCGAGCGGACCGAGCCGTTCAAGGCTGACTACCGTCGCCTGAACAACATCGAGCGCGAGATGTTCCGGGCCGCTGTCCGGTCGTTCAACGACGGCTGTGAGCGCGTCATCGAGACCAAGGACCCCTCGGAGTGGCCGGCCGGCCTGAGGGTCAAGGCGGTTGCCAACGCTCCAGGTGTGTTCGAGATGACCTGGAGCTTCAGTGGCCCAGACGGACGGGCCACCTGGGAGTGGACAACAGTCACAGACGAGGAGGGTAGGCAGTGGCCGGCCGTGCGCTGGAGGCGCCTGGGGAGCCATGCCATCTTCAGGGAGCCGTAGCCGTTGCCGGAATCGTCACTTCAGCCCAAGGCACCCCAGTTCGGGCCGTCACCGTGCCCGGGTGCCAACCCGGGCCGAGCCCCACTGTCCCGGCGGCCATTGTGCCTGAGATAGCGGCCGTGCCGTTGCCGCCGCCTGCGAAGGTGGCCTGTGCGGGGGGCACCGATCGGCCGTTATGCGCTGCCGCGGAGGCCCTTATTTTTCAAGGTAAATCAGTGCAGAACGACGGAAGTGTGCTCACACACAGGCCCTCCGAACGGCTACATAACGTCGGGGGAGCGGGCCTCATGTGTCCGGACGCCGTCCGGACAGATAGGATGAGGTCGTGAGCGAACCACTTGTGAGCCCATCGCGCCGACATCGCCTCGAGGTCCGGGTGACCCCGGAGCAAGGAGCACTCATCCGGGAAGCAGCCGACCTTGAGGACACCACCGTGACGGCCTTCGTGCTCGAGACTGTCACCACAAGGGCTCAGCGCGTGCTCAAGCAGCATCGGGACCTGACGCTGTCGAACGAGGCGTTCGACCGCTTCATCGCTGAGCTCGACAAACCCCCGGCACCTGTCGACGAGCTCGTCGAGCTGTTCAAGCGCTATCCCAAACTGCCCGAGGAGTGGTGACCGATCCGGAGGTCCGGCTAGAGCGGCTTGGTCCCCAGCACCCGCTGGATGAATTTGAGTGCGGCCACGCTGGCCTCGACGCTTGGCTGAAGCGTCATGCCCTCATTGCCCAACAGATGGACTCCGCCCGGACGTTCGTCCTAGTACAGGGGGGCCGTGTCGTGGGGTGCTTCAGCCTGACCATGGGCTCGGTCCTACGATCCGAGGCGCCGGGCAAACTGGTACGAGGCCTGCCGTCCTACCCGGTGGGCATGGTCCTGCTCGCCCGCCTGGCCGTCCACAGCGCGTCCCAGGGACGGGGCCTCGGCGCCCTACTGCTAGCCGAGGCGTTGCGGAAGGCCGTGATCGCCGGTGAGGCGGCCGCCGCCCGGTTGGTCGTGGTCGACGCCATCGACGAAGAGGCGGCGCGGTTCTATGCCCGTCACGGGTTCATCGCCGTCCCGGAGCACCCCTCCAGGCTCTACCGGCGCATGAAGGACATCCGTATGAGCCTTGAGGCGCCGGACGGCAGCTGACAGAGCGGTCCGGGCTTTTTCAGGTGGCGAGTTTCTCCGTAAGTTCTCCTGATAAACGCGTTGATAATGCGTCCATAAACACGTGCGCGCCACTGCAAAGGGTAGCCACAGGGGTAGCCACAGTAGGCGGTCAGCCGTGT
>JBEKNX010000220.1:0-7590 GCA_049522375.1 Acidimicrobiales bacterium
GCCAGACCTCGATCGAGTTCGAGACGTAGGGGCAGTCGATTATGTGGGCTGCCTCCACCGCGAAGTCCTTGTAATCAGGGTTCGCCGTGAAATAGGACCCGTACAGCTTCTCTAACCCCTGACGGATCGGCATCTGCCCGGTTATGGACAGCAGCTTGCCGTCCGCGCTTTCGCTGGTGGTGAACTTCAGGAAGTCCCACGCCGTCCCGCGGTTCTTGCACGAGGCGTACATGCCGATGCTCTTGGCGTCGCTGAACGTCGGGACCGAGTAGGAAGTGTTGCCTTTCGAGGTCGGAAGCGGCGCCACGCCGTAGTTGACCTTGGGCGATCCCTCCTTGCCCTGGTAATCGGCGATGGCCCACGGCCCGACGATGGCCATGGCCGCGGTGCCGTCGGCGAACGGGTCACCGGTGTAGGTTTCGTTGCCGGCCAGTTTCTCTTTGTACAGCTGCGCCCAGAAGGCGGCGACCGCCTGGCCGGCGGAGGAGTCGAAGGTTGCCTTCCCGTTCTCGACCAGCAACTGCCCGCCGCTCTCTGCCGCGTACAGCGGGTAGAAGTCGTACCAGGCCTCGTAGAACTCGCTCGACGGCGACGGGTCGATGGCCAACTTCGCCGCCCCCGAGGACACCAGCTTCTTGGCGGTGGCCAGGAACTCGCTGTAGGTAGCCAATGGCGGGTTGGTGGTGCTGATGCCGGCCTTGGCGAATTCCGTCTTGTTGTAGAAGATCACCACGGGGTTCGACTTCCACGGCATCTGGTAGAACTCGTTGTCGGCCGACTTGTACATGCCGGCGAGCGCCCCGGTGCGCGCGTAGATGTAGCTGACGGCGCCGGGGAAGCTGTTGAGCGGCACCAGGCCGCCCATCGCCTCAAAGTCGGGCACCGCCGCCGGGGCCGTATTGTAGATCAGGCAGGGTTCGCTGCCTGCGGTGATCGAGGCCTCGATTACCTCTTCCGACGACTGGGCAGCCGGGATCTGCTGCCCGGTGACCTTCTGGGACGGGTACAGGTGGTTCCAGGCCGCCACCTCCTGCTCGCCCCAAGTGATCTCCTGGGCGTTGTTGGAATACCAGATGTTGATCGGACCGTAGGAAAGGGGGGCTGAGTTAGCCGAAGCCACCGCGCCCCCACCAAAAGCGCTCAACCCCATGCTCAGCGTGAAAACTACGACAAGTGTGGCTCGTAGCTTCACCCGTGCAGCAAACGAGGACCGGACAGGAACCATGGCAGCCTCCCACCTCAGACGCTACAAATGTTGCGTTACCAGGGTCTGGAGCACCGCCCCCGGGCCATCACCCAACTGGCCCAACACGTCGGGGCATTTCTCGTGTCGCAAGCACGCTACACCCCGTGGAGCAATTGTCAAGAATTCTGGGCCGGGCTCCCCCAGCCGCTGTTCGCCGCAGACCAGGCCACGGCCCCGTCCATCTCGGCCGTCTGAGCTGGCGTCATTGTACGGGGTCACTTGGCTAAAGTCGGGACCAGCTCACGCAGCCGCACCCGTCGGCCGGTTCGGAGCACCGCCGTGCGGTAGACGCGGGCTGCCACCCGCGCCACCAACACGGTGCACACGACGCTCACCACAACGGAGAGCAGAAACTGCCACCAGGTGGCCTCCCCGAACCCAACTAACGTCGGCATGGCGAAGGGGGCAGTGGGAGGCAGGTAGGCAAGCACCTTGACGAGAAGTGAGGCACTGCCTGCGCTGACTCCGATGAGCGAGACGATGTAGCCGAAGATGAGCGGTGCGGTCAACGGCAACGCCAAGCTCTGCACCTGGTCCTGGCGCTCGGCTAGGGAGCCGGCGGCGGCGTACACCCAGCTGTAGAAGGCGTACCCGAGGACTAGCCAGATGAGGGTGGCCGCCACCACGAGCGGTGCCGCTCCGTGCACGAGGTTCGCGCCGACCACCTTCGCCAGCACCAGCGCGAACGCCACCAGGGACAATGCTTGCAAAAGGGCAACCGCGCCGATGCCCGCCAACTTGCCCGCCAGCAGCTGGCCCGGCCGCACCGTGGCGAGAAGGACCTCGACGACGCGGCTCGCCTTCTCCTCCATGACACCCATCAAGATCCAGGAGAGGTACTGGGTGAGGACGATGAATATGAAGATGACCCCGATCAGCGCCGTCGCCTCCTCCGTCGTGGTGGCTCCTTTGCTCGGATGGACGCTCTCGACCGGCCACGGCTTGGCCTCGGCCACCGCGGCCGCCTGCTCCGGGGTCAGGCCGGCCCGGGCGAAGGCCTGCTGCGCTCCGAGGGCCGTGGCCACGGCTCGCACATACCGAGACCCGGTGGAGGTGTCGGTGTCCGAGATGGGGTTCTGTACGAGGATGGTCCCGTTGCCGTCCACCACCATGTTGAGGTAGCCAGCGCTCAACGCGGCGCGAGCGGCGCTCAGGTCAGGCTCGCGCACCAGGTCTACGGACAAGCCCACGGCTCTGGCCAGCTTCTGAAGCTCTTCGTCGAGAGCCGGCGAGCCGGCGACGACGCCCACCTTTTGGCGCGTGGTGGTCCCAGTGTGGATGGTGGGGATGACCACGGCCGCCGCGACCACGGCGAAGAGGATGAGGGTGACCACTCGAAACAGGCGGCCCCGCACCCGCTCTCGGATCTCGCGCTCGGCCACAAGTCCGGTGTCTCCGAGGAGCCTCCTGTCGCGTAGTCCGCGTGTGAGTCCACCGAGCTGTGACGATCGCCCCCGGCCTCTGCGGCGCAAGCCGAGGCGGACGAGCAGCACCACCGCGATAGCGGCGAGGATTATCGGAACAGCATTCACCGGCGCATCGCCTCCCTGAACACCTCGGACAGGCGGCGACGTCCGAAGACGAATTCCGTGACGCGCCCAGCGGCGCGCGCCGCCTCGAGCACTACGTCGCTGTCGGTGGAGTCGTCGAGGACGAGGCGCACCTCGCCCCCGTCCACCTCAGACACGGTCACGCCCGGGATCCCCTGCGCCCAGGCCCCCTGGCGGTCTCCCTCCACCCGGACGCCGAGGCGCCGCGCGCCGCTCGTTGCCAGCTCGTCGACGGTCCCCCTCGCCACCAGCCGACCACGGTCGATGATGGCCACCGACTCGCAGAGGTCCTCGACCAGGTCGAGCTGGTGGCTCGAGAACAGCACGCAGCGCCCGGCGCGAGCCTGCTCGACGAGCACCTCGCCGATGGCGTCGATGCCCGTCGGGTCGAGCCCCGAAAGCGGTTCGTCCAGCACCAGCACCTCGGGGTCATGCACCAGGGCCGCCGCCAGCTGCACACGCTGCTGGTTGCCGTGCGACAGGGTCTCGACCTTGCTGGTGGAGCGGTCGGCCACCTCTAGGCGCTCCAGCCACTGCTTGGTGGCAGCCACGGCGCTGCGCGTGTCCATGCCGTGCAGCCGGCCAAGGTACTCGACCTCTTCTGCTACGAGCATGTTTGGGTACAGGCCTCGCTCCTCTGGCATGTAGCCGAAGCGGCGGCGCTGGCTGGCTCCTACCGGCACGCCGTTCCACCGCACCGAACCGGCGTCGAGGTCCGTGAGGCCGAAGATTGCCCGCATCGTGGTGGTCTTGCCGGCCCCGTTCGGACCGAGGAACCCTACGACCTGTCCCGAGGGGACCGAGAAGCTCAGGTCGTCGAGAGCGGTCACCGTGCCGAAGTGGCGGCTCAGGCCGTCGAGTTCCAACAGGCCGGCCACTAGCGCACCTTCCGATTATGCGTGTTGGTTCGCGGGGTCATCAGACCCGCTCGTACAGCGGGCGCTGGAGCGCAGATCTTCGGCATCCGCCCGGCGTCGTCGAGCGCACGGCGCAGCAGCATCCCGATTTGGGCATTGAGGCTACGGAACTCATCTGCCGCCCACCTTTGGGCTCAAACCGTGGCTCGAGGACAGCTTCAAGCTGTCGACCGACCCCCTTTTCGTCGACAAGGTCCGCCACATCGTGGCTTTGTACATGAACCCGCCCGAGCGGGCGGTGGTGATCTGTGTCGACGAGAAAACCCAGGTCCAGGCCCTGGACCGTACTCAACCAGTGCTCCCGTTGCTCCCCGGGACGCCCGAGCGGCGCACCCATGACTACGTCCGCCACGGTACCATCGACCTCTACGCCGCTTTGGACCTGACCGCCGGCATGGTCACCCATCAGCTCACCTCCCGCCACCGGGCGGCCGAGTTCAAAAAGTCCCTCGACCTGATAGACAAAACCGTACCGGCTGAGCTGACAGTCCATATCGTGTGCGACAATTCATCGACGCACAAGACGCCGGCCATCCAACAATGGCTGCTACGACATCCTCGTTTCGACTTCCACTTCACGCCCACGTCTTCAAGTTGGATGAACTTGGTGGAGCGTTGGTTCGCCGAGATCACCAATAAATGGCTCCGCCGGGGCACCCACCGCAGCGTATCGGCGAGATCCTCGGTGTGTTCCTGCAAGAGCACACAAAGGAGACCCACCAGATGGCCCTTGACCAGTCTGTCCCGTCCGAGCTCGCCGACGCGCAGAAGAGCGGCGAAGTTATCTGCGAGGCCGGCACCGACGTCGAGGGCAAGGCCTACCAAGGCGATTGTTACTCGGGACCTGTGGACGACCCGACCAGCGAGGCAGACTGGGCTCCGGACATCCCGGTTTAGGCAGCCAGAAGGGGCTATAAGTCAGCCCTGATGCGGGGTCTCCCTGAGTCCTACCACGGCCGGAGCAGCCAGTCGGCGACTGCTGCCGTCGGCCCATCCACGCCAACCCCCACTCAAAACACCGTGCCAGTGGTTCGTCGAGTGGCCGGGAGCCACGGCGTCGTCCGGTGCCGGACCCGAACGCTACGAGGGCCCCTTGACTGGCTCTTGTGACGTACTCGACGGGCCCAAGATCTCCAGCCACTACTCCTCCACGTACGTCGACCTCGGGTCGTGGCCCAAGTTGTCGATGAGGTCACCCAATGTCACATGCCCCCGGAGGACCGTCTCAGCTCCCTGACCAGCCGCTTTCAAAAGAGGCTGCCCACCTCGGCGGACCGCACCAACCGGAACGCCCCCGGATGCTGGGACCACCGTCACCAGCTCCTCCGCCAGAGCGCGGCGTGTCGTGCGCATAGTGTGTGGCGGGCGCGGGTTACGCCTACCTTCGCGACGGCGGCACCCCAACACCTTTTTGACGGTTCTGCCCGCCACTTACCCTCCGCCCCTGGATTTCACATGGGACAAAGACGTCTTGCCCTATTTGTCCCGGGCTGGCTGGGAGCGCGTGGTCAGACCCGCCGCTCAGGTGACGGGGGCTGCCCAGACGTAAGGGCCGGCCCACGGTTCAGCGCGCTAGACGCCCCGACAACCAGGCCAGAGAGAGTGGGTAGCGGTAGTCAATGCCCCCGTGGCCGGCCTCGAAAAGCTCGAAGTGAAGGCGGTCCTCAGGAAGGCCCGCCTTGGTCACCTCGGCCCGGAAGGCCTCAGCGCCGAGGTCCAAGTACGACTCGTCTCGCGTCCCGGCATCGACCCAAACCGCCCGCAGCGAGCGCACCGCCCCCGCGCCGTGTGGCACCATGCGTACAGGGTCCCAGTCCAGCCAGCGCTGCCATTGCTCGGGGCGCAACACACCGGACACGGGGTCGAACGGCAATTCCGCCGTGCCGTCGTCGGCGGCCGAGAAACAGGCCGACAGCCCCAGCAACATCAGCAGGGTGCTGTCGGTGTCCTTGGAAAACGGAGGGCGGGAGCCGAAATCCTCCCACCACTTCATGATGTCGTGATCGTACTGGCGCAGAGCGCGGGCACCCTTGGCGAACTCAGCGATGTAGCACAGCTCGTAGAGGTTGTCCCCCGAATGTGGCCAACGCCCCGCACAGGTCCGGCCGCAGCATGGCTGTGACCATGGCGCCGAAACCACCCGAGGACTTGCCGGAAATGCCGCGCGACTCCCGGTCGGCGACGGTGCGGTAATGTTCGTCCACCCAAGGCACCACCTCCTCGCACAGGTACGAGTGGTACTTGCCGGTCCCGGTCGAGTCGACGAACTGCGAGCCGCCGTAGCGTGTCCACGCATCTACGTAAACCACCACGCACCCGGGCGCCCGGCCCTCGGCGAACACAGCGTCGGCCGTCTCTAAAAAAGGGTGCTTGAACGGAGAGCGGTTGGCCCACATGGACAAGTGGCCCGTGTAGCCCTGGAGCACGTATACAGCGGGGTACTTGCCGTCTGGGCCGACGTCATAGCCCGGGGGGACGTACACCCAAATGGGTCGCTCGTGCGGGTCCCTCAACGGGTTGTCCACCAGCAGCTCGGAGGTGATGGTGTGGCGGTCCAGACGGCCGGCAAGTTCAGCATCCCAGGGCAACATGGTCCTATCAAATCACGTCAACCCGGCCAGCCGGCAACCTCGGCGCCCGGCGCCGTCCGCCGCGGTAAATAAGCATGAAGGCCGCACGTTCGCTAAGCATGAACTGACATATTGGTGATCACGTTCGCTGTAGCCGGTTGCTCTCGGAGGTGGCCCCGACCAGTGCCGGAGGCGCGCACGATCAGAAGTCCACCGGACTTGATCAACCGTCAGGTAGTGCCGCAAGTAGCTGGCCGCGGCAGATCACGGCGACCAGTCGCCACGGCGAGGTCCCAGATCAGTGGTGACACCTTCGGTCGCACGGTGCCTTATCCGACGTCCCGCTTCAGAACTGAACCCGGAGGTGACATCCAGGAGATGTTCACGCTCAAGGAAGCCCGGGACGACTCCCCTCGCCGCGGGACGCAGACCCCCAGGCCTACTGATCGCCGTCGCCGACGTAGCCCGCCTCATCCTCGACAACGACTCAATCGCCAAGGTCTCAGGCCGGTGCTCGAAACGCACAGTTCCGGCGCTGACCCGCCACTCGGCTAGGACCATCTCCGCGACCTCGTCCAGCCCGTCGGCAGCATCGTCGGGCATGACGGAGGTGCCCGTGCACGACGCCAGGCTCGCACTCCTGGTGGTCGTCAACCCACAGCTCTACCGCCGGTTCAGTCACAAACCGACGCTACCGCTCAACGGTCCGGCTGGAAACCGGGGTCGTCCACGGGCGGCGAGAAGCACGAACGCAACAACGTGAACCGCTGGGATGTCGCGTCGCTCAGTACCACCGAGTAGTGGCCCGGGTTGGTGAACGTCGCCTCTACGTCAAGCTCCACGGCACTATCATACTACCCACGTGTTATTTACTGGCGGGCCCCAGTGCGAGAGCGTACGTCAAAGGACGTATACAAACCGCGGAGTTTCCGTGATATCCTTCGTTCAACTCATTCTCAAAGTAGAACGGAGAGACAAGGAATGAAGCGCGTTCTCGTAAGCACTGTCCTGGGGTCCGTTGCGGTCCTTGGAATGATCACAGCCGCTGGTGCCGCGTCAGTCACTTCGACACCAACAGGTGGAAAGATCGAACTGTGGGTCACACCTGGAGCCACACAAGGGAACGGGACGGTTGTCATCACCGGGGCGATTGGTGACTACGGCAAATCAACCGGCAAACGCAACGAGAACGGTACGCCGGATCCCAATGGCAACTACGGCATAGTTGAGTTGCAAAAGGGAGCTATTGAAGTGGACCTCGCGAACATCGGGAAGGCAATCAACAACGCTGCGCCGATCGTCAACTC
>JBEKNX010000221.1:0-7570 GCA_049522375.1 Acidimicrobiales bacterium
GGCTCCGGCCGGGAGGGCAAAGATGACGCCCGGCAAGGCCAGGGCGACCGGGAAGGCGGCGACAAGGGAGGGGACGTGCGTCAGCTGGGCCATCACGTAACCGCCCATGACCGACCAAATCCACACCCCGAGGTTGGAGATGAGCGCGGTGGAAAAGAGCCACCGGAAGGCACGGACGTCCAGCGGGCCCGCCGGCCCGCTCCGGGGAGCCTCGGCCACCGGGTGCTCGTCCTTCACCTGGGCGTCACCGGCACGGCGGCCGCGTTGACGAACCCGTGCGAGCGGCGCGCCGGACAAGGCGAGCCGGCGCCCTTTCAGTTGTCCTCCCCGAGTTTGTTGTGCACAAACCGGCTTTCCTGCACGCGCCGGCGCCTCCTCGCGCCGCTAGTCAGCGGTCACAGTCGTCCACAATGCCAGATGGGGGGCAAGGAAACCGGTAAGGGCGTCGCCGTGGCGCGCCGGGACCGGAGCCGCGCTCAGGGGGCCGGACGGAGCCGAGGGGGGCCGGCGAAGGCTAGGGCTCGTCGTCTACGGGGCCACGGAGGTGACCGGCGAACGCCGCAGTGAACGCCGGGTGCGGTACAGCTCGAGCAGTTCGTAGCCCGCGGCTGGCACTTTGAGCCACCAACGCTCCAAGAAGCGGTACTCACCGGCGCTGACAAGGCGCCCGGCGAGCTCAGGGCGCTGTGCTCGCAGGTAACGGCGGGCCCGGGCGGCGTGCAGCGGGTCGGACACAAACGCCAGGCGGTCGAAGTTCTCGAGCAAGGGCATGGAGAACTCGACGTTCTCCCACGTAGTCGAGGCACGGCTTTCGGTGGCTATGAGGTGCGCCGGTACGCCGAGCACCTCGGCATAAGCGGCCATGGCGTCCCCTTCGGCCGGCCTGCCTCTGGAGGCCGAGCCGCTGAAGACGACCAGTTCCGCGCCGAGGCGGTCCAGGGCTCGTTTGGCCATTTCGACTCTCCACCGCTGGACAGCGCGGAGCTCGCCGCTGCGCTTGGTCGGGTAGCCGAGGACTATGAGAGCGCAACGTCCTCTCCGGGCCGGCGCCGGTAGGTCCCATCGCGACGCTCTCCAGTGCAGCAGCTCGGAGGCGGCGACGGCACCACAAGCCGAAACGGCTGTCCAGCGGGACGCTTTTGCGACCTTCACGGTTGGCCGACCGGCCGTTCAGTCATGGCCGCCCGGCGCCGGACCAGTCCCGCCGGCGGAGCTCGAAGATGGCGATGGCTGCCGCGGTGGCGACATTGAGACTGCCTACCCGCCCGAGTTGAGGGATAAAGGCGACGGCGTCGCACGCTGCTAGAGTGCCCGTCGTGAGCCCACGGTCCTCGTGGCCGATGGCCAGGCAAACATCGGGGCCGACGGAGATCTGGAACAGGGGCACAGCGTGGTCGGCGAGTTCGAGGCCCAGCACGCAGTACCCGTCCTCCCGGGCGGCGTCGGCGGCGTCGGCGCCCCGCTCGAAGGTCGACCAGGACAGGTAGCGCTCGGTGCCCATGGCCGTCTTCCCGGCCTTGGCCGCGGCGGGGGAGGTGGCCCCGGCCGCCAGGTAAAGGTGCTCGACCCGGAAGGCGGCCGCCGTCCGCACTATCGACCCCACGTTGAACGGCGAGCTCACCCCGTCCAGGAGCAGGGCGAGGCGACCGGTGGCTCGTCTGCCCCAGTCACGGTGCAGCCGCTTGAGGTCCGTCTGCCCAAGCTGCCTCATCTGGCCCGCCTCATCTGGTCACCTCGAGGACCCGATAACCGGACTTGGACGCTACCCGGTGCACGGCCCAGCCTTCCCCGACCAGCCACGCAGCCAGCGAGTCGCTGCCCAGGTGCCGGTTGACGACCAGCCAGGTGCTGGTCCCTGGGGCCAACCGCGCCATCCAAACTGCGAGCAGTTCGTGCAGGGCGTCCTTGCCCACCCGGATGGGGGGGTTGGACCAGATACCGGCGAAAATGGTCTCGGCCGGGACTTTGTCGGGAGAAGCGGTCCTCACGTTCGCCAGTCCGAGGGCGGCGGCATTGGCGCCGGTGAGCTCGAGCGCGCGCGAGTTCACGTCGATGGCCCAGACGGTCGCCTCCGGTGAGCGACGGGCGAGAACGCACGCCACCGGACCGTAACCGCACCCTAGGTCGAGCAGGTTGCCTTCGGCCGGCGGGGGGGCGCACTCCCGTAGCAAGGCCAAGGTCCCGGGGTCGACCCGGTTGCCCGAGAAGACACCGCGGTCGGTCATGAGGGTCACTTGCATGTCGGGAAGGTGCAGTTGCACGGCCGACGGCTGTGAGGGCGAGGACGGCGTCGCCGCGAAGTAGTGGTCGGCCATCCGGACCGCCAGACTAGTGCTGGCAGGCTAGTGCTGGCAGGCTAGTGCAGGCCCGGACCGGCACCGTCATTAGCTGAGGCCCGGTCTGACCGTAAACTATGGCCCTATGGCTCCTTTCCGGATCCGGACCTTTGGTGACCCCGTCCTGAAAAGGCGCGCCGAAGAGGTCACCGAAATTGACGGCCGTATCGCCCATCTGGCGGAAGAGATGCACGCCACGTTGAAAGAGGCGCACGGGTTGGGCTTGGCGGCACCCCAAGTCGGCGTGGGGCGCCGGCTTTTTGTGTACGAGATAGGCGAGAGCGGGCCGCGCACGATGATCAACCCGGTGATCGACGAGACCGACGGGGAATGGGAACACGAAGAGGGCTGCCTGTCCGTGCCAGGGCTGTACTTTCGCATCCTGCGGCCCAAGCACGTCCACATAAAAGGCCTCGACCTGGACGGCAACGAGATGTCCATCGAGGCGGACGAGCTGGAGGCGACCCTCTACCAGCACGAGCTTGACCATCTGGACGGCCGGCTGCTTCTGGAGCTGCTCGACGACGACCAGCGCAAGACGGCTATGCGGGAACTGCGCCGTCGGTCCGAGAGCGAGGGAGGCCCGGGGGGCCAGCCCCCCACGTGAAGCTCGCCTTCCTGGGCACCCCCGAGGTGGCGGCGGGCACGTTGCGGGCATTGGTCGGCGCCGGCCATGACGTCCGGCTGGTGGTCACCAGGGTCGACGCCCGGCGAGGGCGGGGCCCGGGCCTGAGCCCGAGCCCGGTGAAGGAGACGGCGATGGAGCTGAGCCTGGCCGTGAGCCACCGGCCGGCGGACGTGACCTCGTCTGTCGCCGTTCTGGGGGTGGTGGTCGCTTACGGAAGGCTGATAAGGCCCGAAGTCCTGGCCGTGGTGCCCATGCTGAACGTCCATTTCTCTCTCCTGCCTCGTTTGCGGGGCGCCGCGCCCGTGGAGCGGGCCATCCTGGCCGGTGACGCCGAGACGGGCGTATGCCTCATGGCGATCGAAGAAGGGCTCGACACCGGCCCTGTCTACGACCGCGCCACCACCCTGATAGGCCCGGACGAAACCGCCGACGACCTGCGCCGCCGCCTCGGTGAGATGGGGAACGAACTGTTGCTGGCCCGGCTGTCGGCCGGCCTGGGCGAGCCGCAACCCCAGACCGGAGAGGCGACCTATGCGGCCAGGCTGGAGCCCGCCGACCTGCGCCTCGATTTCGCCCGGGCGGCTGAGGCGTGCAACCGGCAGGTGAGGGTGGGGAGGGCATGGACGACCTGGCGGGCAAAGCGGCTGATCGTTCAACGAGCACGTGTGCTCCCCGTCGCCGGGGCGCTTCTGCCCGGCGAGGTCCAGGAGGACCGCGTAGGGACCGGGGAGGGCGCTCTGGAGCTGGTCGTCGTGCAACCGGAGGGCAAAGCGGCCATGAGCGGGGCTGATTGGGCACGCGGGGCCCGGCCGCAGCCCGGCGAGCGCATGGGTGAGCAGAGGTGACTAGAGCGGTGAGCAGGGCACGGGCCACGGCGCGAGGTGTGGCTATTAGCGCCCTGGTGGCGGCGGAGGAAGGGGAGCGGGCCAATCTCGTCCTGCCCCGCATGCTCTCGGTGTCGGGCCTGGACGAAAGGGACCGGGGCTTCGCCACCGAACTGGCTTATGGGACCCTGAGGATGTGCCGTGCCTGTGACTGGCTGGTCGGTCAGTTTGCCAAAGGCCAACTGGAACCAGCCGTCCGAGCGGCGGCGCGCGCCGGTGCTTACCAGCTCGCCTTCATGCGGGTGCCGGCTTATGCGGCCGTGTCCGCCACCGTGGCGGAGTGCCCGCCGCGGGCGCGGCCGCTGCTCAACGCCGTCCTGCGCCGGATAGCGGACCTGGTCGCCGACGGCCCGGTCCGGTGGCCGGACCCGGGGACCAAGCTCAGCTACCCCGACTGGGTCCTCGCCCGCCTGGGCGAGGACCTCGGGGCCGGCCGCGCCCTGGCCGCCCTCGAGCAGATGAACCAGGCGGCGTCTCCTTCCACCCGCCCGGACGGCTACGTCCAGGACGCCGGGAGCCAGGCGGTGAGCGAGTACTTCGCCGGCCTGCTCGCTGCCAGTCCGGGCCCGGTCCTGGACCTGTGCGCCGCGCCCGGGGGTAAGACGACCTTCCTCGCCCATGGCTCGCCCTTCGTGGTGGGGGTGGACGTGTCCCCGGACAGAGCCAGGCTGGTGGCCGGGAACGCCGGTCGCCTCCAGCTCCCCAACGTGGCGGTGGTGGTGGCCGACGGCACCCAGCCTCCGTTCCGGCCGGAGACCTTCGCCGGGGCCCTGGTGGACGCGCCGTGCAGCGGACTGGGAGTGCTCAGGCGCCGGCCGGACGCTCGCTGGCGGGCCCGCCCCGAGGACGCCGAGCGGCTGGCTCACCTGCAGCGCCGGCTCCTGAGCGCGGCCGCGCCCCTGGTGGCCCCGGGCGGCGTGCTCGTCTACAGCGTCTGCACCCTGACCCGGAAGGAAACGGTCGAGATCGACCAGTGGCTGGCCGGCGCGACCAACCCGGGCGGGGCTGACCCGGGCGAAGGCCACCCAGGCAGGGGCGGCAGGTTTGGCGGCGCCGGGTTCACCGGCGACTGGTCCACCGGCCAATGGGAGGCCGTCTCTCCTCCGGGGCTGCCCTGGGAGCCGCTGGGCCGGGGGGCATTGTTGCTGCCCCAGGCAGCCGGGACAGACGGTATGTACGTGCTCGCCCTTCGTCGTCGGTGAGCTCGAGTGCCGCGGGCAGTGCCGTCCGCCCGGGAAGGGCCGTCGCCGACTAGGTTCGGCGCGCATGGCACAGGACGCGTCCCCTGTCTCGCCTGGCCCTGTCTCGCCCGGCCCTGTCTCCCCGGGCCCGGCGCCGCGCCGGGTGCGCATCGCGCCGTCGATACTGTCGGCCGACTTCGCCCGCTTGGGCGACGAGATTAACCGCGTTGGCGCCGAGGCCGATGTGCTCCATGTCGACGTGATGGACGGCCACTTCGTGCCCAACCTCACGATCGGCCCCCCCGTGGTGATGTGGATCCGTCGCCACTGCGACCTCTACCTCGACTGCCACTTGATGATGGACAACCCGGGGGAGTACCTGGAGGCGTTCCGCGACGCAGGTGCTAGTAGCTGCACCGTCCACGTCGAGATCGGCGGGACCGGCGAACTGATCGGGCAAATGCGTGACCTTGGGCTCCAAACCGGGCTGGCGGTAAACCCGGAGACGGGTTTCCAAGATTGCGAGCCGTGGCTGGAGCGGGTGGACATGCTGCTGGTGATGACGGTGCACCCCGGGTTCGGCGGCCAGAGCTTCATGAGCGAGGTCGTGCCCAAGATCGCCCGCGCCCGGGAGGTCATCGACCGAGCCGGCCTGGACGTGGAACTGGAGGTCGACGGGGGCATAGACGTCCGCACCGCTCCGGTGGTGGCCCTCGCCGGCGCTCGGTTGCTGGTGGCTGGCAGCGCCATATTCGGCCGGGAGGACGCGCGGGCGGCGGCGCACGCGGTGCGCGAGGCGGCGACCAGGGCGTTGGCCGGCGCGGCCGGGCCAGACCGGGGCAACCCCTCAGACCGGGACAGCTCTTGATGGGCCATCAAGCCAAGGTGCTGGTCGTCTCCGATTCGGTTATGCGGGGAGAGCGCGTGGACGCTGCCGGGCCGGCCGTGGTCCAGGCCCTGCGGGACGCGGGCTTCGAGGTGGTCGAACAGTCGACCGTCGCCGACGGCGCCGCCTCGGTGGCGGGGGACCTGGCCCGGATGGCGTCAGCTTTCACGGGCCTCATCGTCACGACCGGCGGTACCGGCTTCGGGCCTCGGGACCTTACGCCCGAAGGGACGGCGGAAGTCCTCGACCGCCATGCCCCGGGCCTGGGCGAAGTCATGCGTCGGTCGAGCCCGTTGGCGCCGCTGTCGCGCGGCATCGCCGGGACGAGGGGCCACGCCCTGGTCGTCAACCTGCCCGGCTCGCCCGCGGGAGCGGTCGAGTGCCTCACCGCCATCCTCGACCTGTTGCCCCATGCCCTGGGCATCCTCGCGGGAGACCAGCCTCACTGACGACCAGCCTCACTGACGACCAGCCTCACTGACGACCAGCCTCACTGACGAGGCACGCTGTAAGGTCGAGCGGTGCTCCGCCTGGTACTGCCCAAGGGTTCGTTGGAACGTGCCACCATGGACGTGTTCGAAGCGGCCGACCTCACCGTGTCGCGCAGCTCTGAGGTCGACTACCGGGCCACGGTCAACGACCACCGCATCTCCGAAGTGCGCATCCTCCGGCCCCAAGAGATCCCCCGCTACGTGGCCGACGGGCTGTTCGACATAGGGATCACAGGCCGGGACTGGGTGGAGGAAACCGCGGCCGACGTGGTTTCCCTGGGCGAGCTGCGCTACTCCAAAACAACCTCACAGCCCATAAAGGTCGTGCTGGCCGTCGCCGCCGACGCCCCGTGGCAGTCGGCCAAGGACATGCCCGACGGCGCCCGCGTCTCCACCGAGTACCCGTTGCTGACGGAGCGTTTCCTGCGCGCCCACGGCGTCAAGGCGGACGTGGTGCTGTCGTACGGGGCCACTGAAGCCAAGGTGCCAGAGATCGCCGACGCCGTGGTCGAGATCACCGAGACGGGACGGGCCCTGAAAGCGGCGGGACTGAGGATCCTGGACACCATCCTCGTCTCGTACACCGAGCTAATCGCCAACCCGGCCGCCAGCCGGGACCCGGAGCGGCGCAAGGCGATGGACGACATAAACACCTTGTTGCAGGGCGCGCTCCAGGCCCGCGGCCGGGTCCTGGTGAAGCTCAACGTCGGGGCCGGCGACCTCGACCGGGTGATCGCCTTGTTGCCGGCGATGCGGAGCCCGACTGTTTCCGAGCTTTTCGGCGGGGGGAGTTATGCGGTTGAGACCGTCGTGCCCAAGGACACCATCAACAAGTTGATACCGGAGCTGAAAGATGCCGGGGCCTCCGACATCATCGAGCTGCCGATAAGCAAGATCGTCCCCTGAACGCCGGGTGGCCGACCAGATGGGCGGACAGGGCCAGATGGGCGGACAGGGCCAGATGGGCGTGGTGGACAGCTTCGACGTGCAGGTCGGCCGGGGACAGGTGCGGGCCTGGGACGGGCGTCTACTTCCCTTCCACTGCACCGAGATCGTCGACGGTTCGAGGGACATCGCTGTCGGGACCGCGGTGGAGTTCGTTGTTGCCCCCGGCCAGCTCGGCATCTGGGAGGCCCGGGCGGTGGCGGCCGCTGTCCCGGCCTG
>JBEKNX010000222.1:0-7561 GCA_049522375.1 Acidimicrobiales bacterium
AGAGCGGCGTCCCGAAAGCCCGACGCGTTTCAGGACGTCCATGTAAAGCATCTCCTTCTACAAAGCCGTCGAGCCTTCATAAGCTCCTATGCCATATCGGTGCTGACTGACTGATCTTGAGGCAGTAGCCGGCCTGGGCAGTGGGTAGCCGCCGCACCAGATCTCTGTGCCAGCGCAAGAGAGGCCTCAGGTCGGACAACGAAGCGCCTTGGTGAGCCACCGATAGCAGCCCGCTTGGTCCCCTAGGGCGGCTCGGTCCGATGGCGGGGGAGCGGGACCAGCGACCTGCTAATACCGGTGCCGGTGCGATACCAGTCGGCCAAGGTCGGCAAGGACCCAACGAACACGACCTTGCCCGGGACCCCAGTCTCGGGGCCGAACGCCGATGTTGATGGGTATGGCCATCGACTAGCCCTTTCCTCGTTCGGATGTCTTGGTGGACGCCCGAATGCCTACCAGATGGCAGGCGTCAGGCGGGGGACCGTATCGTCGAGCACATCTTTCAGTGGCCGACGAGGCTCATATCATCCCAGTAGATAATCGCGCCTTTGGCCCCTTTGGAGAAGTTCGGCTCCATAGCCGCGTAGGCCTCACTCGTGGTGGGTTTGATGCCAGTCAAGGTGAGTTGCGTCCACGTGTTGGGCGCGAGCGTGACGACCGAGCCCCCGGCCGTGTCCACGTACGCGCCGCTGGCCGTGAGCAGGTCGACGTTTACGTCCACCTTCAGAGAGGCGGTCGCCTGGACCCAAATGCTCGCCGTGTACGTCTTGGCCGCGCTTACCGTGGCGTACCAGCCCGGGTTGGTGTCGAGGTCCCAACCGCCGCCGGATGAGGACACGGCCTGTGCAAGTGCCCACGATCCCGAATGCACGACCGCAGTCGAACGCGCCACGGTGCTGCCCCAATAATCAAGCGGGACTCCGGTACTTTCAAAGCCGGGGTCGGGGACCAGGTTGGACGCCGGCACGGTGGTCGGCGGGGCCGTGGTCGGCGGGGCCGTGGTCGGCGGGGCCGTGGTCGGCGGGGCCGTGGTCGGCGGGGCCGTAGTCGGCGGGGCCGTAGTCGGCGGGGCCGTAGTCGGCGGGGCCGTGGTCGGCGGGGCGCTGGAGGAGGCACTGGCCTCGTAGACGACGGCGCTCAACAAATTGTTCCCGAACAGAACGTCACCGCGAGAGTCGACGGTCACCCCGCCGCTCTCAGGCCAATTGTCGACCGACCCGGTGAATATGGCCGTACCGTTGGCCGCATATACTCCCGTCGCCGGATTGCCGGTGAACTCCATGATCCGGCCGCCGTTGCCGGCATCGAACACGAACAGGTTGCCACTGCCGTCCACGGCAAGCCCGGTCGGCTCATCCAGCTGGTTGGTCCCCGAGCCTGTGCCTCCGGCACCGGCCACGGTGGTCCCGGTGGTTGCGTAACCACCGGTGCTCGCGTTGTACAGGTACTCCTGCACCTGGCCCGCTCCTGAATTGGAAACGAACAGGTTGCCATTGGCGTCCACCGTTATGCCTCCCACCCCTCCGATGAGAATAGGGGCGCCGCTGTAGTTGACGGTGACGAGGACGTTTCCTGACGCCGCCCAGGTGCCACTCGCCGAGTTGTAGGCGAACTCAAGGACCTGTCCCTGTATGCTCGTGCCCGAACCCGAGGTGTCCGTCGCTACGAACAGGTCGTTCTTGCTGTCGACAGCAATGGCGCTGATGCCGGTGAGCGTGGCCAGTTGGGTAGCGCCAGGTACAGCCACGCCGCTGGCCGGGTAACCAGCTGAGTTCGAATTGTACGGAAACTCCAGCACCCCGGTGCTCTCGGCCACAAACAGGTCGTTGTTGCCGTCCAGGGCCAGGGCATTGCCGGCTGTCGCCGTTATTACCGACCCTGTGAGAGAATAAGCCTGGGTAGAGGCGTTGTAAGGGAACTCAAAAACACCGGCTGGGCCTCCGGTGTCCGAGACACCGTCATTTACAAATAGGTCTCCCCTGGTGTCAAGGCCTATAGCGCTTATCCCGGTGTTCGTTCGGCCCAGCTGCCCCATAACCGTGCCGAGCGGGCTGAACGTCGATGTCGCCGGGCTGTACGTGAATTCCAGGACCATGTTCCATACCGTCTGGCTCGGGTCCGAGGTTTGTGACGTCTCCGCCACGAACAGATCGCCGTGCGAGTCGAAAGCGATACCGTCGGGGCCGACCATGGCACTGGGGTCTATCGCCGTCCCTGAACTGGCGAAGGTCCCGGTAGCGGAGTTATAGGGGAACTCGAGGACGCCGCCGTAACCAAGGTAGCCATAAGTGACGAACAGATCCCCGTTGGCGTCCCAGGCGAGCGCGCCGGCCGGGTCGGGTAGCCCACCTCCTATCTCGGTCCCGCTGGTCGCGTAGGTGCCCGTGGCGGCGTTGAAGGTGTATTCCATGACCCGTGCGTTGGCGTAGTCCGCCACGAACAGGTCCCCCTTGGCGTCCAAAGCCACCGAACCAGGCAGGCCCAGCTGGTTGGCCCCCGAGCCCTGGGTCCCGGTGCCGGCTACCTCCGTTGCCGTCGAGGCGTAAGTGCCTGTGCCACTGTTGTACGCGAACTCCACTACGCGGTTGTTTCCGGTGTCGGCGACGAACAGGTCGCCTTCAGCGTCGAAGGCAACCCCGCCCGGCTCATTGAGCTGCCTGAGCCCCGAGCCCGCCGTCCCGGTGCCGGCCACGATCCTGCCCGTGGTCGTGTACGAACCGGTCAGGGTGTTGTACGTGTATTCCATGATCCGGGCGTTGGCGGTATCGGACACGAACAGATCCTTGCTGGCGTCGAGGGCGACACTGCCCGGGAAGTTCAACTGGCTGAGCCCCGAGCCTTGTCCTCCCGCGCCGGCGACTATAGTCGCCACCTTTGAATATGAGGTACCTGACCCGGGCGCGTACTCGATGACCCTGCTGTTTGTTTCATCGGCGACGAACAGGTCGCCTTTGGAGCCCACCGCGATACCGTAGG
Organism: Acidimicrobiales bacterium; assembly: GCA_049522375.1. Lineage (GTDB taxonomy): Bacteria > Actinomycetota > Acidimicrobiia > Acidimicrobiales > Palsa-688 > Fen-671. The sequence continues at coordinate 2,977 of JBEKNX010000222.1, forward strand.
CGCCCCCGAGTTGTCCAAAGCCAATTCCAAAGGCGTCGACGCCCACTACCGGCGCGGGTGCAGCTACGCCGGCCGATGCCGGCCCGCCCGACAATGTCGACAGCAACATGGCCAGAGTGGCGGAAATAACAAGTGTCGGGCTCAGCGCCCGGAGCGTGCGACGACCACGCTTTGTGCAAGGTCCCTTCCACATAGAAGGCTCCATTCGGTTCCGGTTGTTCTACCAAGAGGTGGCGCGCCAACATTTTGGCGGTCCCAAATCGATGGTAACGCTGCCCGGATTAGCGCGGTACCCTGGACTTTTCGTCCGTTACCAGCATCATAAGACCGAGATCCCCTTGGATTTTGGGTCGACTGGTCCGGTGACTGCCATGCCCAACGGCGTGGCCTTGCGCCCGGGGAGAATGGGCACTGCCTGCTCGTCGCCGCCGACCATCACGGGACCAGCGGCAGCAACAAGGGTGAAGTGCGTCGAAGGCCCGGGTCCCCCCCGGCTTCTCCTTGTCCCTGGCGTCCTGGGGATCTCGGTCGACGGTGTCGACAAGCACCTCAGCGCGTGTACATCAAGCTCGGCGTCTCGACGCGTACGGCCGCTATCGCCCTGGCTTACGAGGCGCTCATGCTCGGTGAGCCGAGAGGCGGCCCTTGAGACTCATCCTTGTTTCCTGGGTGCGAGCCACCCTCCCCCTAAACGGAACGCTGCCCCGCCCTGTCCGGGTTATGTCCGGGTTAGCCGCCGCTGGAAACCACCTCCGACATGCGGAGATGCCCCGTCTCCCCTAAGCGGAACCGGCCTCAGACGGTGTCCACCTGGATTCTGGGCGGGCGGGCTGTCCGGGTTAGCCGCCACTAGAGGGCCTCTGTCCTCCTAGCGCCGCCCGCCCACTCGACAAACCGCTCTATCTCTACTCTGCTGAACAGTTCGTCTTCCCGACGCAATCCCATGTCGAGCCAGCCCGGCAAACAGAGCGGCTTCCCCGGGTGTGCCCCTGTCGTGACCGATAGGCTGTGCGCGAGGACAAGGAGGAAGCCCATGAAGAAGTTCCTCGCCATCCTGGCAGCTATGGCGATCGGTGTAGCTACGTTCCTTCGGCTCCGCCAGCGACCGCCAGCGCCAAGCTCCACGCCACCGCCCGCATCAGGGACCTGAGGGCCAAAGCGTCTGTGGTCTAAAGGCTTCCACGGGAAGCCCCAAGGCTCGGATGCGTCCAGGGGGACCGGCCGCCGCGACCGTCGCCGTGCACCGGCGCCGGCCGCTCCGTGGCGCTGCCCTGTTACTCGATGGCGCGCCGGACAGTGGCTGGACGTTCTCTGCCCGATAACACCCACCCGAGCACCACGGCGATGGCGGGCATCCCGAGCAGGATCACGAGCAGGTTGGCGACAGGTACGTTCTCGAGCGCGGCTAGGCCGCCTGCCACTGTGCGGTGCTTGGACGAACCAACCGGCGAGGCTGGGCTGGAGCCCGAGCTGGCCTATGGCATGCAGCGTGATCAAGGTATTGGGGGCGTCGGTGCCCGAGGGGAGAGAGCACAGCTCTTGGATGACTGGCCGGTCGACGCAGTCGCTCCTCGTGCACCCGGGCGCCGCGGCGCTGGGCCCGTTGTTGGCCTGTCCGTTATCGACCAACTGCATGTGCACGACACTCGCCAACCCGGGGCGCATGGTGACGATGTCGGCCGTTGGTGAGACTTCGCCTGGGCGGATGTGAAAGGCGGCCAAGAGCTCGGGCGTAGCCACGTAGATGGCGCCGTTCCAGTTGCGGCCCGGCCCGGCGTAGGAGAGCGTTGCCGATGTGGTCAGGAGCTCGACTACTTCGTGCGAGCCGACCAGCCCGGCAATAGCGCGCGCCGTCTTTTGTAGCGTGCCGCTCGTTGGGTCTTCCAGGGTCCGGTGTCGGAAACACAGCTCGTCCGCATCGGCGTAGTCCGGCGACGTGCTCCGAGTCCAACTACGCCCGCTGTCACGGGAAATGGCGATCGTCGTCGTGCCATAGACGCCGCTCGTCGGTCCCCGGTTCAGTCCTCGACAAAGATGCAGTCGGCTGGGCAGTCGGTCTTGGCGTCTAGTACCTCCCGTTCTCGCTCCGGCGGTACGGGTGCCATGTCCTCACGGCCGTCGCCCAGTGTCCCGTCGGGCAGGAGGACGTGGGCCACCCCGTCGTCGCCCATTGCGAACACGGAGGGGCACGTGTCGCTGCACAGGCCGTCAGCGCTGCACAGGTCTTGGTCGATCCAAACCTTCATGAGGACGCACCTTTCTTAGTTGCGGTGGGGGTCTTGTTGGGCTCGATGTGGTCGAGGTGATGACTCTGTCGAGAGCGAGGTCAGTTGACGATTTCCAGATGTCGGAGATCTCGATCGTAGGGTAAGCGCAGCCCTACGAACCTCTGGCGAGGCGGAACCGGCTGAGGTCGGCGGCCTACCAGCTCGTGCTCGAAGGCGACTCTTAGAGGCGCCACGAAAAGCCCGGGGTTCCCGTCGGGACGGCTGTGCTCGTTGGCGAGCCCCACACCGAGAGCCAGCGCGTCCAGGGCGGGGGACCGCCCCGTGCGACCGACTCGCAGCAAGGCCCATTGAAACTCCCAGTGTGGTCTGTCATCCTGGACCATCCGCCCGCAATGCCAGCGGCCCGTCAAAGCGGACAGACATTGGCCCGAGCTTTAGACAAGTTTGCCGGGATGCTCCGGACAGTGACGATTGATCAGCGAGGTAGTTCCAGCGTCGGTCCCGACATTGTCGTCCCTGGCTTCTCCAGAGTGCCTGTTCCGCTCCCACCGGCGGCGAACGGCACAGGATGGGCTGGCGGAGCCTGCAAGGGCATGGCGACGCGAGCCACCACGACGTCGGTACGGGCCCTCAGTGCGGCCGTGAGCACACGGTCGACCTGGTTGTGGAGGAGCTGGTACCGAAGGTGTTCAGGGATGACGACCGGGATCAAGACCACGATCTGGTGGTCGTGGTACTCTCTGGCCTCGTCTATGAACGCAACGATGGGCCGGACCACGGACGAGAACTCGGTGTGCAGGATCCGCAGGGGCACGCCCGGGCCCCATTCCGCCCATTCTCGCTCCAGTTCCTGCGCCTCATGCTGGTCGTTGTCACCTTGGTCGATAACCACGGAAACGGCGACCACTTCCTGGCCAAGGGACAGCGCCTCAGCGATGGCGTGCCCGGTCAGCCGCGATATGCCGGTCACCGGGACGATCACGAGGGTCCGCTGCCCTTCAGGTTTGGCCGGCACGCGGCCCACGCCCAGCTCTAGCGCCGCGCGTTTGTAGTACGCGTTGATACGCCTGAAGAGGACGACCAACATGGGGACGGCCACTACGACCACCCACGCCCCCTCGATGAACTTCGAGAGGAGGAAGATGGCGGTGGCCAGCGCCGTGATGACGGCGCCCAGGCCGTTGATGATGGCACGGTGGCGCCAGCGAGGTGGCCGCGTCCGCCACCAGTGGACGACCAGTCCGAACTGGGAGAGGGTGAACCCGGTGAACACCCCGATGGCGAACAAGGGGATCATTTCGTTGGTGTCCCCGCCGACGGCGATCAGCAGTATGGCGGACAACCCGGCGAGCACCCAGATGCCGTTCCCGAAGACCTGTCGGTCGTCGCGTAGTGAAAAGAGATGGGGGAGGTAGTCATCGCGCGCCAGCAAGCTGGCCAGGATCGGCAGACCACCGAACGAAGTGTTCGCAGCCAAGGCGAGGACCACGGTGATCGTGAGGGACACGACGTAGTAGGCCCAGTGCCGACCGACCGCCATGGCCATGATCTGGCTGAGCACGGTCTGGCCCGAACGCGGCCCGATGTGCCAGCGTCTGGCCAGGACGGCCAGGCCCAGCAACATGAGGCCGAGGATCACCCCGAGCAGGACCTCGGTCCGTTTGGCGCGGACCACCCGGGGCTGCTTGAAGAGGGGGACGCCATTGGCGATCGCCTCCACTCCGGTGAGGGCGCTGCAACCGGCGGAGAACGCTTTTAACACCAGCAGCACGCTCAGGGTTTGCAGACCGTGCGTTGCCAACAGGGACCGTCCCAGCTCGGGGCCGTGCCGCGCCAGGGGGTGGACCAACCCGACGGCGATGATGGCCAGCAACCCGACAATGAACATCATCGTGGGGAGGAGAAAGGCCCGGGCGGTCTCGCCCAGGCCCCGGAGGTTGAGGAGCGTGATGACAGCGAGGATGCCGAGGCAGAGCGGGACGGTCGCTGAGGACACGCTCGGGAAGGCCGAGGTCAGCGCCCCCACCCCAGCGGCGATGGACACGGCCACGGTGAGGGTGTAGTCGACGATCAGCGACGCTCCCGCCACCAGGCTGGCACCGCGGCCCAAGTTGGCGCGGGACACGGCGTAGGCGCCACCACCGCCCGGGTAGGCATCAATGACCTGCCGGTAGGAGAAAACGAGGATGGCCAACAGGCCCACGATCGCCACCGTGATCGGCAGGACCAGGTGCAGTGCCCCGGCTCCGGCCATAGCCAGCACCACGATGATCGCCTCGGGGCCGTACGCCACCGAGGTCAGGGCGTCGAGCGACAGGGCGGAGAGCCCCTCGACCGGGGTGATCTGCTCCTTGGAT
>JBEKNX010000223.1:0-7557 GCA_049522375.1 Acidimicrobiales bacterium
CCGGCCACCTCCGGGTCGTCGCTCACCGTCAAAGCCCTGTTGCCATAGCAGCAAACGGTATTCGATCAGGCCGGCCCCTTGCCCTCCTTTCGGCCCCCTCGGCCAGAGTGAGCGTGCAACGTCGGTGCTCAGCTCTGCAAGAGACGTCATCACCGTCGGGTGCGTCACCCATCACCGGGAGTCATAGGTTTCCCTGAAACAGGTCATCAGCTCGGCATGGCATGGCACTGGACCAAGGCGAGGTAAAAGAACCAGAGCGCCACGGCCTACCTTCTACTCGTCATCCCTCCCGAGCGAAAGTCCCGCTGGAGGACTCAAGATGAGGTTCTCGGCACCCACAGGGCACCGCGATGCAAACAGGCCTTCGTGAAGTTCTTGAAACGAGCCGGTGCCGCCGCCCCCGCAGCCCCTCGTCTGTCGCCTTTACCCTCATTGTCCTGGGATTGTGCGCCTTCACACAATGTTCACAGTTTGCCCACAGTGAGCCACAAGCGACGTCGACGATGGAAGCACGGATGAAGTATGAGTGACAGGGGGATGATAGGTCAGTGGCAACTGAGGCCGGGGTTCCGGCCCACGAACGGGCCACTGGCCTCGATGAACACGTCGCAGCAACCGCCCTCTCTGGAGCGGTTCGTCCCCGTTACCTTTAGAAGGAGTACCAAATGCAAATACAAAATCCTTGCGCGCCTACGTCCAGACCTAGGTTGGGCCGTGCCCGGTCGGCAGCCGCAGCCGTCGCCCTGACTACTGGTGCGTTTTGTGCCGGGCTGGGGGCCACCGCCCTGCCCGCCTACGCGGACGCACCTACGCTGTCGGCGGCCTCGATCAGTTTTGGGGCCAGCACGACCTACACCATAAGTAATGTGCCGGTGGCCAGCCTGAGCGCCAATGGGACGACCGTCGTGCTGAGCGCCGGCGTCACCCGCGGCACCGAAGCGCTCGCTCTTTATAACGGCGCGTCGGGCTACTCGGTCAGCTACACGCCCTCGGGTGGCTCGGCCACCGCCGACGCGGTGGACGCCGCTGTCGCCAGCGGGGCCAAGGTGACCTTGACCCTGGCTACCACCCTGGTCGGGGGGGACACGCTCAACATCACCGCCAAGGGGGCCAACCCCGCCTACAGCACCGCCACCCAGTCCAACGACATCACCGTCACCCCCGGCAACGGCACCGCCGAGACGACTGGTTCGGTCACTTTTGGCAACTCGGTGAGCGCCATCACCGTTGTGCCTGCGCCACTGTACGCAGGGGCGCCGGCGACCTACACCGTCAGCTTCAAGGCCACCGACGCGCTGAGCATCGGCGGGGACATCTTCCTGTCCGAGACCGCCGGCCCGACCAACTTCAGCCCCGTCACCAGCGTCGAAGTGAGCGACAGCACCCAGGGTTGGGACTTCGCCGCCCCGGCCAGCGTCCTGGCCAGCGGCACGGCCAAGGTCCCAGTGAACGTGGCCATCAGCGCCGGTGACTCCGTCCGCATCGTGCTGGCCAACGTCACCAACCCCCCAGCCGGCACCGTGAGCGACTTCGCCGTGTACACCACGGCTGACATCGTGCCCGCCAACGCCGCCCCCTACACGGTCAGCACCACGCCGGCAACGACGACCACCACCACCACGACCACCACCACGACGACAGTTCCCACCACCACGACACGGCCCAAACCTGTGCCGGCGGTGACGGCGCTCAGCACCAGGCCTACCGTGTCCGGCAACAAGGTCGAACTGAGACTGCGCTGCCGCGGGGCCACCTGCCGGGGCACGATCAGGCTCTATGAAGGCGGCACCCTGCTCGCCACCAAGAGCTATGCCATGTTCGCGGGCACGGCGTCCAGCTGGGGAGCCTACTTGAACAGCAAAGCCATCCTGCTGGTGGTCAACTCCAGGTACCACACCGTAAATGCCACCGAGGAAGTCACCGTGACCGACGGCACGACCGTACAGAAACAAATAACCCTGGTCGGCCCGGCGGTGACCGCGCTCACGACAAGGGCGGCCGTGTCCGGCAACAAAGTGGAACTGAAGCTGCACTGCAGCGGGGCCACTTGCCAAGGCACGATATGGCTCAATTACGGGAGGCCCTCGCTCGCCAAGAAGAGCTATGGCATGGTGGTGGGCACCACGTCCACCTGGACGACGTACTTGAACAACGAAGCCATGCACCTCCTGGCCAGGGCCAGGTACCACACCCTCAATGCCACAGAGACAGTCACCGTGAGCGACGGGCCGACCGTACATAGACAAATAACCCTGGTCGGCTAGGTCCCCACCTGACGAGGCGACCGGACCCCCTCCTGGTTACTGACCGGAAGGGGGTTCCGGTAGCAACTGGCCAAAAAGTGGCGGTAGCGGGAACGCATAGAGTCGGGCCGTGAGCAACATTGGAACGGAAAACGGCGCTAAGGGAGGATTGCGCTGGTGGACAGTCAGTCGTCCTCCTCGTCGTCAGGTGTGCCTGGGTCACACAGCTCCCGAAGGCCGCCCGACATCTCTGGGAGGGCGAAGGAGTACGCGCCAAGGACATTCAGGTGCTTTCGCATGAAGGGACTCGCTCGCGCCCGCCCTTGCTCGCCAGGAAGCCGAGACCACCTCGCGACGAGAGTCGGCAGGAATCCACCGGGGCTTGCCCAGTTCGCCGCCTTCCAGGCTTATCGCGACCTGCCCGCCAGCACCCGTTCGGTCGGCAAGGCCGCTGAGGCCATCGGCAAGAGCCCGAAGACACTCTACGGGTGGTCAGCGCAATACGACTGAGCGGACCGGGCAGAGTCGTGGGATTCAGAACAGGACCGAGTGGCGCGTCAAGCCCGGCTGGACGCGGTCACGGAAGCCAACCAGCGTCACGTAAGGACGGCGCAGCCCATGCTCGCCGAAGTGGAGGCGGCCATCCCCATGAGCGCCGCCGCCCTCTGCAAGAACCCGAACGCTCTAGAAGTCTGGGCCCAGGCGGCCATCAGGATCGAGCGACATGCCCTGGGTATGGCAGACATGCGCGAGCACGCACCGGCGGGCGGCGACCCTGCTCCCGCGGTCCGGGTGGACGCCGAGGCGCGCGACATCGTCCGGTTCCTCCGGCCTGAACAGGCGGGTGGCTCGGGCCTCACGGCGTGGCCTCTCCAGGAGTTCACCCCGCAGCGGTTGTAGTCCCATAGGTAGGAGATTGGCCGTGTTGGAGGGGCTTTCTTGCCCGGCGGCGTTCTTTCAGTGCGAGAAGCCCGGGTGGTGGGTCTTTTGTGAGCGTACGCCGGGAGGGCTCGGTAAGCGAACGGCCGCTCGTTGCCGTGCTCGGGGCGAACATGGGCGCCGGGCACGAGCAGGTGGGGCGCGAGCTCTCTCGTCGGCTGGCCGGGTTCGGCGTAGCTTCGAGACTGGTCGACGTGGGCGAGCTGCTCCCGCCGGGGTGGGGACGGGGCCTCACGGGCTTCTACAAGTTCATGGCGTGCCGGGCCCAGTGGCTCTACGAGGCGACGTCCCGCTTGCAGATGTCGAGCGCACCGGGCTCCACCCCGGTGGTGTTCCCCCTGGACGTTCTGGCCGAGCGTCGTCTTTCCGCCTTGGTCGGTCGCGAAAGGCCGGCGCTCCTCGTGTCGACTTTCCACCTCTGCTCGCAGGTAGCGGGGCGGATGCGGGCAGCGGGAAAGCTCGAGGTCCCCGTGGCTACCCTGGTCTTGGATTTTTACGTGCACGGAATGTGGGTGCACGGCGGGGTTGACGCCCACCTGCTCCTGCACAGCACAGGAATCGAACTCTGAGCAGCACCGTTGCGCATCAGCCAAGGTCACCGAGTGGTCTGGCAGATCCCGGATCACCTTTTGGTTTGTCCGCGGCTCATAGACATACTTCCGCTCGGAGCAGCGCTTGGCACCGAGATGCGAAACCTCGATGAGGTAGCCGAGGCTCCGGAGAAGGACGTCGAGATCGCTACCCTGCGCCATCAGCTCGCCGTGCTACGACGCCAGATGGCACGTCCTCGGTACCTCCGCGCTGATCGCGCTCGGCTGGCCGCAACCTTTCTTGTCGGCGTGCGCTGCGCCGCCGCCCTCGTCACGCCGGCGCGATGATCCTTGCCGAGCCACAACCGCCCTGCTCAGGGGGAGATTTCTGAGCTTGCACCCTTCACCCAGGTCGGGTCCTCTTTCGCCAGCCGAAGAACCAATGAGACAGTGCCCGCCGGGAGCACCGGCCGCCCTTTCGGCACCTACAGGTTGGTGAGAAGCTCCACTCCGGCATCGTCACCAGTAGAGCCCAGGTAGTTCTAGAAATATAGTACTAGTATTTCACAACTAGAGTATGATCGGTTGTAGACGTTCGAGGCACGGTGGTCGTAGACCGCCCGCTGTTCGAGCGCCAATGAAAGAGTGCAACCATGTTGATGCGATTCGAACCGTTCCGCCACCTCGACCGGCCCGTCGAGGACCTGCTCGCTGAGAACCGCCTCCACCCGGTACCGGTGGACGCCTACCGCCGGGGCGACGAGTTCAAGGTCGATCTCGACCTACCCGGGGCCGACCCGGGCTCGATCGACCTGACCGTCGAGAGCGATGTGCTCACCGTGCGTGCGACGCGTTCGTCACATGAGGCCAAGGGCGACGAGGTCCAGGTGGCCGAGCGGGGCCACGGCCACTTCGGCCGTCAGCTGTTCCTGGGCGAAAGCCTGGACCGGGACCACATCGGCGCCAACTACCACGACGGGGTGCTCACCATCACCATCCCGGTGGCCGAGCAGGTCAAGCCGCACAAGGTCGAGATAACCCACATGGGCAGTGTCCCGGACGCCGTCGAGGCGGCCATGGTCACCGCCTGAGCGCCCGCCTCCCGCCCGGGCGGAGCAGGCCCTCCCGGACCTTGTTCCGTCCCAGGTTGGCGGCGGGCACGGCGACTCTAACCGGCAGCACCGCTCGTCCACGGTGCTTGCCGGTCATGTCGTCGTTGCGGGCCCGAAAAGAGAGGAGCGTAACCAAAATGTTGCTAACGGACAAGGACGCCCTCGGAACGGTCGGTGCCGGCAGGGATATGCCTACTTGGGTCGTTCACGATGGCGAACGAACCGCTAAGTTCCAATATGTGGGGACGAGTGGTTCCCGCGGCTATTTCGCCATTGTGCCGGTCGAAAAGAACGGCTCACAACCGCCGACAGAGTACCTAACTGACGGGCCAGCGGCTATAGCTTCTTCACCAATCTGCGCTTCTGGTCTTGCAGCCTCACCCCCATCGCCGTCCTCGGTAGCCGGTCAGCGAAGACTTGAACGGAGTTCTTTGAGCGTGACGATCGTGTCCGCGACATCCAGCCGATGCCGTCGGTCCCATCCCCCCACCCCGGCACCCGCGTACCGAGCGGGTCGGCAGCAGCCGACCGACCGGTACTGGCCCACAAGCTCGCCGAACTGGACGCCCGCATCGCCGACACTTCGGCGTCTCGTTCAGGACCACGTAGTTGAGCGCGCTCCGGGTCACGGCGACCCGGAGCGTTCGGGCGACACTTGTCAAGGGATGGTGGTTCGCTGCTGATGACTACGCAACACTCAGAGGCCAGGCCCGGCTTCTCGGTTGCCTTGGTCAAGAGGTTGGCCAGCCGGTCCGGCTGCCACCTGAGGGCGAGAGACAGCGCTCGCAGTTTGTCGGGCCGGTAGGAGTTTACGAACTGAGCTACGAGCAGCTTCCGGATGATCCCGATCGAGACATCCGACGCCTTGGCTAGCGCCGCCTGGTTCATGTCGAGCTCGTACATACGGGAGTCCAGCTCCCCGGCAGCCGCTCTCGCTCCCGCCCGCGTTGGCTTCACAAGGTTGGTGGGCGCTCTCGGTGGCATGGCATCCTCGGTCCCGGCCCCCGCAACCGGAGGGCCTTGCCCGAATGTAAAGCTTGGGCACCGCTACCACGACGACGGTCAAGGCGAGCCGGTCCCAGGGCCTCACTACGATCGTCGGCGTGCAGGACTACGCCGGGGCCTGGTCGGACGAGCGGGCCCGCTGCCACCGCCTGGTCTACGACCCCGGCGGCAAGCCGACCGGCTGCCCCGCCCCTCCCGTGGCGTCGGGCTGGCGTCGGGACTACCAGGGCCGGTGGTACGCAGTCGATGCCTGCGCTCACCACGGACCGCAGCTACAAGGTAGACCTCGACCGAGGTGGGGGCGCCATGGCATCGACGCCATCCCCTGGTTCTAGGACTTCCCGTGAGGAGGGGCGGCAGCGACGCCCGTCTTCTGTCCACGCACCATATCCGCAGCCTGTCTCCCGCCCCACTGGGGGGCTTGGACCACCCGGTGCCGTGGCTTAAGGTCGCCGATGCCCCACCGCCCATTGGGTAGCAGCTACGCTCCGCACAGTGACCTGAGGTTGCCCAGAAATAGTGGACACGGGGTTATGCAGCTTGTTGCTTGCGGGCCAAGGTTAGCTCGTAGCGGATGGGGCTGAGGTTGTCGGCTTTGGTGCAGCGGCGTTGGTGGTTGTAGAAGTTGACGTAGTTGGCGATACCGGCCCGGAGCTCTGCGATGGTGGCGAAGGCGTGGCGGTAAAAGTACTCGTGTTTGAAGATGGACCAGAAGCTCTCGGCACTGGCGTGGTCGAAGCAGCTCCCGGTGGCGCCCATGGAACGGAGAAGGCCGGCCCGGTCGCAGAACTTGGCGACCTTGCCGTCGCTGAACTGGCTGAGCGCATCGCCGTCGTTCGGGGCGGCTTCGATCTTGGGCCTATCCTCCTGGCCGGGCACGCCGATCAGGCAGTCTGTATCGAGGGCGGTGATCCGCGTCTGAGCAACGACCTTCTGGGATACTTGGCAGCGAAGTGCGACCCCTTCGGTACTCCATCAACGTCACATTGGACGGGTGCTGCGATCATCGTGCAATCCCCCCGGACGAAGACTTGCATCGTCATGCGGTCGAGAACCTCAACCGGGCTGATGCCCTTCTCTTTGGCCGGGCGACTTACGAAATGATGGAATCAGCGTGGCGGCCGCCGGCGCCGACGGGAGCGAGACCTGATTGGATGGAAACCTTCGCCCAGACGATCGACGCGGCAAAGAAGTACGTCGTGTCGAGCACCCTGGAGCAGGTCGGTTGGAACGCGGAGCTCGTGCGCGGGGATCTGGGAAAGGCCATTCAGCAACTCAAGCGGGAGTCGAGCAAGGGACTGTTGGTGGGAGGTGTGAAGCTTCCAATTGCGTTGACGGAGCTGGGATTGATCGATGAGTACGAGCTCGTGGTGCATCCCAGGCTCGCCGGCCACGGACCGACGTTGTTGGCGGGGCTATCGAAGCATGTCGACTTGAAGCTCGTGAGCCGGCTGGAGTTCGGCTCGGGGGCAGTAGCGATGCGGTACGAGCCGAGAAGGTAGCCATCGGGCTTGCTGTTCAGGGTCCGAAAGAGGTCGTTCGTTTCGTCAGTCGCGGCCACCTCGGAATCCTGGCACGCCGGGCGCACAGAACGCTCCGGGTTGCGCTTCTGACGGACCCGCCTTGCCAAGGCGCCGCCACGATGGGTGGTGGCCACCGGGGCGCCCGTAGCCGTCGATATGCATGGATCTCCCTTAGGAAACGGCTGTTCTGCAAGCCACGCATAAT
>JBEKNX010000224.1:0-7550 GCA_049522375.1 Acidimicrobiales bacterium
TGACCGGGCTGTTGCCATCCTGAGCCTCGAGGAGCACTTTCACCGCCAGAGCGGCCATCTCGTCAAGGGGCTGACGGACGGTCGTGAGTGGCGGCGAGAACCATCGGCTGATGGGCAGGTCGTCAAAGCCCACCACGCTCAACTGCTGAGGCACCCGCAAGCCCGCCTCGCGAGCGGCCTCAATGACACCGTACGCCTGTTGGTCATTGCTGGCGAAGACGGCCGTCGGGGGGTTTGCCAGTGCCAACAGTGCTTTAGCCTGCTCATAACCACCGGAAACCCGGAAGTCGCCCCACCGCACGAGTTCCTCGTGGACCTGCAGCTCAGCCGTCTCCAGCGCGGCGCGGAAGCCGTCGAGGCGCGCCCTACTAGAAAGCAGGCCTGATTGGCCGCAGACGATGGCAATTCGCCTATGACCGAGCTCTATAAGGTGCCTCGTGGCAACAAGTCCTCCGGACCAGTTCGTGGTGCCCACCGAGCTGACGTCCGGTCCGGGATCGCTCCCGAGATCGATCACTACGAACGGTAGACGTCGCGACCGCAGCACCCTACGCTGACTCGCGGTGAGCTGAGAGAGCAGAAGAATGACTCCGCGGGTCCCCCTCGTAATGATGTGGTTGACCCAAACCCGTCGCTCATCGCCATCCGACAGCGAGGTGACGGCCACGGTAAGGCCGTTTTGCTGGGCAGCGACAATCGCGCCCCGCACCACCTCGAGTGCCCAGGCACTATCGAACTCTTCGAACACGACGTCGATGAGGGGCGGCACACTGGAACTAGAGAACCTCTTGCGAGGGCGGTACCCCCGGTCCGCCATGAGTTGCTGTACGCGTGCTCGGGTAGAGGAGGAAACGTCTGGCCGACCGTTCAACACCTTTGACACCGTGGCCACCGATAGGCCGCCTTCCCGAGCAATCGCGGCGATCGTCATGCGCCCGGTACCGCGGGAGGCCGGCCCCGTGGCGGGACCAGGACCGGTAGCTGCTTGGAGACCGTCCACTGGGGCCTGTCCCCTGGGGTGGGAACCAGCTTTGCGGTCCAAGCTAACGGAGCGTGAGGACATCGACGCCGATGATACTAAACGTTTCGTGCCTGCATACCTGACCCTACCAGAGAGAGGGAAGCCGACGACCTACTTGACTAGGACGAAACAAGGCCATAACATCCCTCGTAACGTACACACCCAGTTCTTCGAAACGTTTCGTCCAGCCGACATCTACAGACCGTCACCCAAGGGACGATCGACAGTCACGCAGCGGCACAAACCCGCGACAAGACGAGCACGTCAGCAGAGATGTGGCACCACAACAAAGGGCAAACACAATGTCGATCCACAGAACTCGCAACAGGCGCTCAGTGGTCCTGTGATCCCAAGAAGAAATGGGCTCATAATGATAGGCAGTAACCCTGGCGGTGACAAGGGCCACTTGCGCTGCCCCGGTTTCACTGACGAGGAGCCGGGCACACCCGGAGATGTGCAGGACCAGCGGCCTAACGTTCCACAAGCGATTTTTCGTGGGGCATCTGTGGTTTTATGCGACGGAGCCACTGGGCGGGAACGGGTAATAGAGGACTTGGCGCGAGTGGACAACTGGACACTCATGTCCGTCTTTAGCGACCGTGGAAGACTGACCGCCGCTTTCGAAGAACTGGGGACAACGGAGGGAAGGATCGCTTTCCTCTTCGAAGACGGTTCTGTCCTCGAGCTCGGCAAGTCACTCGAGCCAACGGACGCGGGCACTAGGGGCTGGTACCGCGGCCGCACGAAAGAGGAAGTGCTCCCTGGCCAACCGGATGTTCTCCGCTTTGAGCTACTTCAGGGCAACAAGGATCCGGACCCCGACGAAGTGCGTGAGTGTTTCCCGCCTGTCCGACGTGCTTTTTGGGAGGGCATCGAGCGGCTGCACACATTTATCGGGACTCCCGTGTCGGCCGATGTGATCCCCCACTACTACAAAGACGTCCCCATGGTCAGCCGGGTGCCCACCGAAGTGGTGGCGCCTGATACCGCTGCGGCAATCCGGGCGGAAAACTTGTGGGAAGGCTTGGTCGGCGGCTGGCTCCCGGTTATCCGCACAGTGTACCCGGTCGGTGAGCAAGAATGTTGGGAGGTAATCGCTTTCGCGCCGGCGGAGGGGGCAACGGCTTTCGTGCAGCCCGCTTGGTACCGATATATTAAACTGAATGCCGGCCGGGTGAAAGAAATCAAGTACATCGACTCATTCCTACCATACCCTAATGTGGCTCCCGGCGAACCGGCCGATTTTTACCGCTCCTTGTTGGCCCTTCAGAGGTATTGGTACGGCCAATTAGATGAGGCCATGACGGTCCGAGCCCCGGAAGAATGGGTCGACGCTTTTTCACGACACGCCATCGCGCTCGAGAAGATCACGCGAAGGGGCGACCACCCTAAGTACGGCGTGGTCGAGCGAGCGTACGGCGGCGAAGAACATGACGGTTTCCAGGATGCCCTGACGAGCACAGTTATCTGCTCGCTTGAGTGGGGGTTATTCTCAAGTGCGCGCGCCTATCTCGATTACTACTTCAAGCACTTTGTGCGTTCCGACGGCTCGATACGGTACCGCGGGCCCGAAATGGGCAAGTACGGAGTGATGTTGAGTTGTCTGGCCCAGTATTACGACTACAGCCAGGATTATTCCTTGTTGTGTGACCACGACCAGAAGACCAGGGCAATTGTGGCCTTGTTACTCAGTCGCTGGGAAGAAGCTCGTCGCCTCGACCCAGAGGACCCGGCCTACGGGATGATCAAAGGGCGGCACGAGGCAGACATCAGTTTTCTCACTCCGACGCTAAATGACATGGACTATGAGCAGCCATACCTTTCGAATAGCGCGGAAGCGTGGCGCGGGCTCCGTGATATCGCTCTTTCATGGCAGCGCGTCGGGCAGCAGCGCGGGGACGCCGACATGGTCACAAGGGGAACCGCACTTGCAAAAAGCGCGTCGGCTTTATTAGTGGACGCCCGTCGCGGCGTCGAACGGTCCTGGCTGGAGAAGGACGGCGTGACCGGCCTCCCCATCATCGCCGGGTCCTCGTCGTTCTACTGGGAGGCGCCATACCGCAGCTGCCCCGAGTCATACGACGAGAACCGAGTTTGGTCGGAGCTCCTGCACTCGGGAGTTCTGACCAAGGAGGCAGTGGAGAGGATACTGGCGATCGCCGGAGCCCGAGGCGGGACGACGCTGGGGATACTTACGAACCGATTACACGTCGTCGGCTTCCTGGTAGCTGAAGCCGTCCACGGTCTGCTGCAACATGACATGGTGCCCGAGGCCCTGTTGGCGTTTTACGCGCACGCGCTGCATGCTCACACTAGGGGGACCTGGACGGCGATCGAGTGTGTCGACATGGACCGTGATCGTGCCGCCCACACGCCATACTGCGCCCCGGCGCAGATGACGGTGCCCACGATAGCAAAGTGGCTGCTGGTGTTCGAAGACCCGCTGGACAGGACGATCATCCTCGGACAGGGAGCTCCGCGAGCGTGGCTGGCCCACGGTAAGGAGTTCGGGGTGGAAAGGTCGCCCACTCGCTGGGGGCCGGTGACGTACGTGGTCCGTTCGCAGCTTAACGGAGGGCGCGTGGACGCCGAGATCGCGCTGCCCCCGCGGCCGGGTGCGACGGTGCGATTGCGGCTTCGATGCCCGTCCAACTACGTCCTCGAGAGGGTAGAGGTCCTCGGTAGGAGCGGACTCGAGGCGCGTCTGGATGGGGATATGATCAGTTTGCCGACTGGGGCACTGGGAAAGGTGGCCCTTAGGGTATGGTGCGCTGGAGTTGGGAGCAATTAGGGAAGCAATTTCAATGAGGGAAGCAATTAACGTACCGCCGAGATGGGAGCGAGCCACCTGTCGAGCGGCAGGCCACGACACCTTGGAGGCCACATGCATGAGAACAGTCTTAGCCGCACCGACTGGCTGAAGGAAGCTCGCTTCGGCCTCTTCATCCACTGGGGGATCTACTCCGTCGCGGCCAGGGGAGAATGGGTCAAGAACCAAGAACGACTGGGGGACCGGGACTACGACCTGTACTTCGCCCATTTCGACCCGGATCTCTATGACCCATCGGCGTGGGCACGCGAGGCAGCCAATGCCGGTATGCGGTATTTCGTGGTCACCACGAAGCACCACGACGGTTTCTGCCTATGGGACTCGCAACTGACCGACTACAAGGCTACCAACACACCGGCTGGCCGCGACTTGCTGCGGCCGTTGGTGGAAGCTTTCAGGGCCGAGGGCCTCAAGGTCGGTTTCTACCACTCGTTGCTTGATTGGCACCATCCCGAGTTCCCCGTGGACGGCTTCCACCCTCAACGCGACGACGAAGCGTCCGAGCGCCTGAACTCTGGGCGCGATATGACGAAGTACCGCAGTTACCTGCACGGCCAGGTGCGAGAACTGCTCACCGGGTACGGCAAAGTCGACTACATCTTCTTCGACTTTTCCTACGGCCCCAATCAGCACCCAGAAATATGGGGAGGTAAGGGGCGCGAGGCGTGGGGATCAGAGGAGCTACTGGCCTTAGTGCGCGAGCTGCAGCCGGGGATCGTGGTGAACGACCGCATGGATCTCCCCGGCGACGTCACGACGCCCGAGCAGTACCAGCCGGCCGGGCCCATGCCGTTGGCGGGTGGCCAGAGCATGTGGGAAGCCAACCAGACCCTCAACGGCACGTGGGGTTACGATCGCGACAACTATGACTGGAAGCCCCCGGAAATGCTGGTCAAGATGCTGGTTGATGGCGTGTCGAAGGACGGCAACCTCCTTCTCAACGTGGGCCCGACCGCACGGGGCGAGCTCGATGACCAGGCACTTGACCTGCTGCGAAAGATCGGCAGCTGGATGCACCGGCACCGGGAGGCGGTCTATGGCTGCGGCCCTGCCCCGTTTGGCCCCCCGCCTGATTGCCGCTACACGGCCAAAGGCAAGCGCCTCTTCCTGCACATTTTCTCGTGGCCTTTTGGCCACCTCCACTTGAACGACCTGGCCGGCCGGGTAGAGTTCGCACGGTTCGTCCACGACGGGTCAGAGGTGAAGCGGGAGGAGATCGACCCCGCCCAAAAGGCCAACACCATCCGCATGGGAGGCTTGCCCGCCGGCACCCTGACGCTCAAGCTGCCTGTGAGGCAGCCTGACGTGCTGGTGCCCGTCGTGGAGCTTTCGCTGCGTCAGTAGGAAAACAGGGTGTACCGTCCAACTATCACAGCTCTAGCCAAGAGAACAACAAGGAGGAGGAACCAAATGAACCCAAGCAGAGTACTGTTACCTGACCCCATCCGCTCTGGGCGTTCGCGACTGGCGGCTCTCGCCGTGTCGGCAACGCTCGTCACAAGCCTCGGTTTCACCGCCATCCCCGCCTCTCAGGCGACGGCGGCCGGCGGGCCTACCCCGGTCACCCTCACGTGGCAGATGTGGACAGGGGGCCAGGCTGATATCAACGCCTGGAACCACGACGCCTCCTTTGTCCATTCAATGTTCCCGTGGATCACCGTCAAGCTGAGCTACGACCCGGCGTGGACCGGCTATTGGGTCAAGTTCCCAGTCGAGATATCCAGCAACACCGAGCCTGACCTGGTGGCCATGCAAAGCCTGCGGACGACCGGGTTCCAATCGGCGTTCACACCGGTTACTACGTCCGAACTGACGACCGATGGCATCCCCGGCTTTTCGCTCATGGCCTACGACCAAGGCATCCTCAACGGCTTGAAGAACACCGCCGGCCAGCAAATCGCGCTGCCGTACGACTTTGGCCCGATACTGGTGTTCTACAACAAGACGGCCTTTTTGAGGTACCACATCCCCCTCCCCGCCGACGGCTGGACCTGGGCACAGTTCAACAAAGACATTGCTGCCATTTACAAGGATAGCGACGGGACAATCTACGGCTACGCCGACGACCCCTACATCGACGAGTTCCTCGATTATGCCACCGATATGGGCGCCCACTACCTGACCCCGAGCGGGGCCTTGAAGCTCAACACGCCCCAAATGGCTTCGCTGCTGAAACAGTACATCGCACCCGTGAAGGAGGGTGTGGCCCCCCTGCCGCCTGCCAACGGGAACAGCGGTAGCTGGGCCGACCCGGAATGGGAGTCAGGGGCCGCTGCCATGTACCTGGACGGCCCGTGGGACCTGATCGGCGACATCGCTGCCGTCAAATCCGGCATCGAGAGGTTCGAGATCGGCATAGCGCCACTGCCGGTCGGGCCCAGCGGCAAGTCGGTAAGCCTTCTGGCCGGTTCGGGGTTCGGTATCTCCCAGGACCTCTACAAGAACCACCCCGGGATGAACAAGGCCGAGCTGCTCTCGGACGCCATCAAGGCGATCGAGGGGCTGACCAGCGTGCCGGCCGAGCAGTTCCTCGCCAGCGCCGGGCGTGCCTTCTCGGCCCGCACGGCGCAGCAGAAGTACTGGTTCCAGACCATTGCCTCCCTGGGCGTGCCGAACGCCGTGACGACGATGGACTACCAGCTGCAGAACTCGGTCGCCTACGTCACCACAAACAAGTGGAACGGGACGTCCGACGCCTTCAACACCGAGATCGTCGGTGTCATGCAGGGGAGCATCAGCCCAATGGCTGCTCTAACCTACACTCAGGACAACCAAGGGACGCCCGCCGCGTAGCCCGGTAAGCGTTCCGCCAATCATTGCGCGGCTGTTGTACTGGGCCGGCCGGTAACCCTCCCACCCGGCCGGCCCAGGTACGGCAGTACCTAAACGACAGGGGTCGACGTCAATGGCCAATCCCTCGCTGAGCTTGCCCGTGGCTGGGGCAGCGGTCGCTGGCGCGCCACGTCGTAAAAGGCGCACGGACGCTCGCGCTGCCTTCGTCTTCCTGCTCCCCAACGGGGTAGGGTTCCTGGTCTTCACCATCGCCCCTGTCGTGGCATCGCTGGTGCTGAGCCTTTACTCATGGCCGCTCATAGGCACCTCGCACTTCGCCGGGCTCGAGAACTACACGAACCTGTTCACCAAGGACGAGACGTTCCGGGCGGCAATTGTCAACACCTTTTACTTTGTGGCCGCCTATGTGCCGCTCAACATAGCCGTGTCACTAGGGCTTGCCGTGTGGCTGCGAGGCTACAGCCGGGGGCGGAGGATCCTCCGAGTCGTGTTCTTCGTACCGGTCCTGACGCCCCTCGTCGCCGATGCGGTGGTGTGGAGCTTGTTGTACACAAACCGTACCGGTTTGATCGACTCTGTGATCCACGGGCTGTTCGGCGTACAGGGGCCCGAGTGGCTCTCTGCACCGCAATGGGCCATGCCGTCGATAATCATCATGTCTGTCTGGCAGGGCTTCGGTTACAACATGCTCCTTTTCACCGCCGGTATCCACGCCGTGCCGGAGATGTACTACGACGCGGCCCGGGTGGACGGAGCGTCCCGATGGCGGATGTTCCGCAGTGTCACGGTACCCCTGATCTCGCCTTCCCTCTACTTCGGTATCCTGCTGACGGTCATAACATCGTTCCAAGTGTTCACCCAGGTCTACGTGCTCACCACGGGCGGCCCCGGGACAAGCAGCACGAC
>JBEKNX010000225.1:0-7545 GCA_049522375.1 Acidimicrobiales bacterium
AGGGCGAGCGGCGGACGGAGAGGGGACGTCTGCCTGCGGTTTGGCGTCGAGACCGGGCCTGCGCTCGTGGGTCGGGTCGGGGGCGGGGCTAGCGCCTACTACGGCGCCGTCGGGGCCGTCGTCAGCGTGGCGGGAGCGCTGAGCTCGGCGGCCCGGCCGGGCGGGGCTCTGGTAGGCCCGGCCACTCGGGCCGCCACCGAGCGCATTTTCGACTGGGGAGCTCCCCAGTCATTGGTGATCTCGCCGGAGGCTGGGCCACTATCGGCGTCCTACGTCGAGCGCCCGAAGGCACGCCCGGCGGGAGAGGCGGGAAGACGGCGCCTGGCCGGGCGGGTCGCGCTGGTCGGCCGCGAGCCGGAACGGGCAGTCCTCCGCGACGCCCTGAGGGACGCCACTGCTGGCCGGGGCAGCGTAGTCGTCCTGGCCGGCGAGCCGGGCCTCGGCAAGACCCGGCTCGTGGACGAGTGCCGCAAGTTGTTCATGGCCTGGGTGGGGGCGGCGACGGGGCGGCTCCCGCTCTGGGTGGAAGGGCGGGCCGCTTCGTACAGCTCGGGGACGCCCTACGGCTTGTTCCAGCGGCTGCTCACTGCCTGGGCCGGGGCCGTCCCCGAAGAAGGCGAGGAGGTCGTGCGGGCTGCTCTGGAGAGGGCGGTGAGGGCAGCCTTCGGGGGCAAGGTGGACGACGAACAGGTAGGTCTCCTCTGCGTCCTGCTCGGTTTGCCACCGGGCAAGGGCGCGCTCGACCTGTCCCGCCTCGGCCCCGAGGCGCTGCAGGACGCCACCTTCGCAGCCGTCACCGCCTTGGTCTCGAAGCTGGCGTCGCACGGCCCGACCGTGCTCGTGCTCGAGGACCTCCACTGGTCCGACGCCACGTCGTTGCGCCTGGCCGAACGCGTGGCGGCGCTCACCACTGCCGTCCCGCTCCTCATGGTCCTCACCCGCCGTCCCGACCCAGACCCCGGCGTGAGCGCGTTGGAGAGTGCAATGGCGTCCAAGCCAGGACTGGTGCTGCGCACGGTCGAGCTGGGCCCTCTCTCCCAGGCTCACGAGCGCGAACTGGCGCGTTCCCTGTTGGGCTCGGCCGCCAAGGGCCCGCTCGTCGACGCCGTGCGGCAAGGCGCCGAGGGCAACCCCTTTTTCCTGGAGGAAAGGCTCGCCTCTTTGCTCGAGACCCGCTCTTTGCTGAGGGACGGCCAAGGTGGCTGGACGCTCGACCTATCGGCCCCGGCCGAGCTGCCAGGGGCCATCGAGAGGCTGGTGCGCTCTCGTGTCGACCGCTTGGATGGTGACGCCCGTGAGGCCATGGTCGCCGCCTCGGTGCTCGGGACCGAGTTCCACCTGAACGCCGTGGCGGCGATGACCCAGCTCTACGGCGCCCTGGGGGAGGCAGTTTCGCAACTTTGCTCGAGCGGCCTCCTGGTCGACCTCGGCAACCACCCCGAGCAGGCTTACCGTTTCCGCCACGCCCTCATCCAGGAGGCGACCTACAAGGGCCTGCTGCACCGGGAACGGCGGCGCTTGCATTCCCGGGCGGCGCGGGCGCTAGAGGAAATGGCGGCGGGCCGCCAGGCCGAGCTGGCGGGCGTGCTCGGCCATCACTTCGCCATGGCCGGTGAGGTCGAAAGGGCGGCCTATTACCTGGAAATGGCGGCCGATGAGGCAGCCAAGGTCTTCGCCAACGACGAAGCCCTCGCCTCTTACCGCCGAGCGCTGGAGGTGTTGAAGCCGGCGGAGGACGAGCCGGCCCGGCGCGTCGCAGCGATCTCGGCCAAGTTCGCTGAGCTGTGCTGGCTCATCGGTCGCTACGCGGAGGGCCGAGCGGTCCTCGAGGAGGCTAGCGAGCTCGGCGAAGCCGCCGGGACGGTGCCGCTGGCGCAGTGCTTCCGCTGGCTCGCGGCAATAGCGAACGAAGAGCATCGCCACGGCGAGGCTCTGGCGGCCTGCGCCCGCGGCGAAGCCGCGCTGGAAAGCCGCCCCGCTCCCGAGGACGACGACTGGGTGGCGGCCTGGTTGGAGATCCAGATCGCCCGTTGCTGGGTGCATGATGAGCGCAGCGAGGTGGAGGCTTTTGGTCAGGTTCTCGCCCGGGCGCAGCCGTTGGCCGAAACCCGTGCGGCACCGGAGCAGAGGTCGAAGTTCCTCCAGTTAGTGAACATGCACGACTTGCTTGCTCACCCGCGTTTGCCTGACGAGACCATATTGGGGCGCTCCCGCGCCGCCTGGTCCATTGCGATCGAGGCCGGGCTCGGGCACAAGATGAAGCGCCCCAGTTTCCTCGGGGTCGATTTGGCACAAAGCGCGCACTTGGCAGAAGCCCGGGCAGAGCTGGAGGCGTCGATAGCGATGAGCGAGAAGGCGGGGGACAGGTCCACGGTCCTGCGAGGGTGGTCTCACCTCGCCTGGTGCGCGCTGCGCCAGCACGACGTCGCCCTCGCCACGGAAATGGCCCGGCGCGCCGGGGAACTTGCTCGCGACCTTCCCCATGTGGCATGCGCCGAACTAGTACCTACTGTCCTTGTGTGGGTGGCATGGAAAGACGGGCGTTTCGACGACGCCGAGCGCCAGGCGGAGCTTGCGCGGTGCCAGCCGCTGGTAGATCGCTTCCACTCGACAGGCCAGATCTTGGCGGGCCGGGTGTTCCCCGTCGTCGCCATCCGCCTGGCCGCCGGTCGAATCGGGGAAGCCGTTCACGCGGCAAGAGAACTACTTTCCGCGGTCCCGTCGCCGCCCGATAAGGTGGTCGGTGCTATTAGTGATGCCGTGGAAGCCTGGGATGCCGGGGACCAAGAGGCTGCGGCAGAGAGGCTGGCCGCAGCGTTCCGGTTGGCTGAAGACCTCCAGCTCGTTTAGCCGGCGCCTGTGTGCACACACTCGCCACCTGAACCCTGTACCCGGTCTCGATGACGTGTCGCGAGGGGCCAAAGAGCAGCCCGCCGCCGGGACCACGCGCCGGAGCTGGCAGCCCAGTCCCGTTGCGCCTGCCCTAAAATTTGGTTGTCCGGTCGCGGAGAGGCTCACCTTGGGCGTCAAGCTCTAAATGCTGCTTCGCCACATGGCCGCTGGCGATAGCTAACTTCGTGACAGGCCGCCAGAATTGGACATATGGCGCTCGTGTTGTGGATCACAACTCAGGCTGGCCAGCGCGCCATACTCGGCGATCTGCGCTGGTCAGGGCCACTTTGCGGCGTCCAGAACGGCGCTCATATTATCAGGCCATCGGTCATTTCCCTATTCGAGTGGCACGTCGGTTTGCTAACGCCTGGCATCGAAAACCGAGGCGGTTCAAGTTGCCCGAGCCAGGATGGCGAGGCCTCGGCCGCAGCCACGGATGGCGGAGGCCGAGGGTCAGCGACTTGACCGGCGGGCTAGTGCCAACCGGGCACCGTGGAACAGCTCCCCCCCGGGGAGCTGGGCGCCTCGGGCCCTACCAGCCACACTTGGGACGCCCCGAATGACCTGGCTCGGCAGCGGCGAATGGCTACAGGTCTATGCCAAGGTCGGCACCGCGGTCGTTGCCGTGGCCGAGCTCGTGGTGGAGCCGGCGTTGTTGCGCCCGTTCGAGCAGCTGCTGGCGGCGGAGGGCGTTTTCCAGTTGCTCCTGTACGCCTATGTCGCGGTCCAGGGAGGCCAGGCGGGGGAGGAGGTCGGGCTGGCGCTCGAGGACGGCCTCGCGCTCGCGCTGGGCCTGGGCCAGGCGGGCGACGTCGGTGCCGAGCCGCTGGCGCTGGGCCTCGAGGGAGCGGGCGTGGGGTTCTCCCCACTGCCGCCAGGCCTCCTCCGCCCGGTCGAAATGAGCGCCGGCCTCCCTCAGCTCCCGGCGGGCCTTATGCCTGGCCCAGGGCCCGAGGCGGGGGCTGTCCGCTCGCTCCTGGGCGCGCTGGTACGCAGCGGCGGCCTCTCGGGCGGCCCGGGCAGCTTGGCCGGCGGGGTGGCCGGCCCAGCGCCCGGCGCCGTCGTAAAGGTCAGCGGCGTCCTGGTCGGCTCGGGCCAGGTCGTCGGTGGCCGTACGCAGTTGCCCGGAACGGTCCGGCGGCAGGGAAGCGGCCAGACGGGCCCGCTCGGCATAGAGCTGGGAGAGGGACTTGTCGGACTTGCGGTCGAGCGCCCAGGACTGGCGGCGCTCCTGGGCCCAGTCCCATACCAAGCGTTCGGCCGCGTCAGAGACGTGGTTGGCCACCACGTAGACGTGGCTCTCTCCCCGCGCCCGGCTCATGGCCACGTAGGCCAGCTCCCTGCCTCCGCCGTCGGCCAGGACGTAGGTGGCCGCCACTGTCGCCCCTTGCGAGCGGTGGGCCGTCATGGCAAAGCCGTAGCCGAGCTTGTCGGGCCCGATGTCGTCGGCTCCCATGTGCAGCTGCCTGCCATCGGCGGTGACGGCGACCAGGGACTGGCGGGCCGGGTCGACGGAAGAGACAACAGCACGCTCGGAGGTGGCCCAGGCCGCGCCCGGGCCGGGGGCGAACGTTATGACGCGGTCGCCGGCCCGGTAGCGCCGGCCCCCCCGGGGCCACGAGCTCGGGGCCCGAGAGCTTGCCCAGTTTGTCCCAGCGTTCCCGGGCGGCCCGGTTGAGCGTCTCGACGGCGTCGCGGTGGTAGGCGAGCATGAGGGCATCTCGGCCGCCGGCCACGTCGGCCGCCCACGCCCTTGCCATCTCGGACATGGCCAGCTCCCGGGCACGGGCCGGGTGCACCCGGCCCTGCGCCAAGTACCAGGCGACGACGGTGCGCGGGTTGCCGTGGCGCAGGTGCTCCAAGGCCAGGCGTTCTGAGGGGTCCCGTTGCCTCAGGTTGTCCCGCAGCGTCCAGACATGGCCGGGGTGGCGGGAGGCGAGGGCTTCGAGGGCACCGCCGGGCCCGACCGAGCTCAACTGGCGGTAATCGCCGACGGCGACGAGCTTGGCCCCGGCGGCCTGCACCGCCCCCAGCAGTTTGGCCACGTCTGCGTCGCTGCTCATCGCCCCTTCGTCCAGCACCAGGACATGTCGTGGCCCCAATGCCTCCTGGCCGTGCTTCAGCCGCCAGGTGAGGGAGGCCAGCGTGCGGGAGGCGATGCCGGCCCCTTCTTCCAGCGCTTTGGCGGCCTGGCCAGAGGTGGCGGTGCCGAGGACCCGGTAACCCGCCGACTCAAAGCCGGCCCGCACCGCCCCGAGCGTCGTGCTCTTGCCGGCCCCGGCCACCCCGATCACAAAGTCCACCGAGTGGCCCGAAGTCAGAAGACCTTTGGCTACTTCGGCCTGTCTGTCGCTGAGACGGAAACCCCGGGACAGCTCGGTCTCCCGCACCGCGGCAGCGGCATCCTCATGGCTGAGGGCGGGGCCGGCGCGGGCGGCCAAGAGGTCGGCCAGTTCGGCGGTACGGCGCTCGTCTTCTATCACGCAGGCGGCGGCAAAGACGGGCTCCCGAGCGCCAGTCACCAGGGGCAGGGCCATGGCGAGCTCGTGGGAGAGGACCTTGTCGACTGCCTCGTCCAAGTACGAGACGGCCAAGCCGTGCAGGTAGGGGGCGACGGCCACGACCACGTCGGCTCGGGTGAAGGTCTTCTCGGACGCCAGGCGGCCGCCATGGCCAAGCAGCAGTGGTGCGACTTCGTCTATGACAGCAGGGCTGGGGGGCTCGTAAGCCAGGGCCGCCCGCTCCACCGACCGGGACAGCTCGGCGGTCGGGTAGCCGGCGCGGGCCAGCTCGGCCCGCCAGCGAGGCAGGAGGTCCTCCACGGCTTCATGCCCCTTGCGGTCCCGGGTGGCCCGGGCGGCCATGGCCCGGGCCTGAGGACCGGCGTCGGGCCCGACGGCGGCGTCGATCTGGGCCGCACGGGTGGCGTGTAGTTCCCAGGCTTCCCGGGGGATGCCGGCGATGGCCCAGGCGCCCAGGTGCCCCGACGGCCCGGGGTCGGCCTCGATCCCGTAGCCCAGCTCGACCGCTTTGGCGGCTGCCGCCATGCGCCCCATGGCGGTGGCGGCGTGCAGGTGGTCACGCAGCAGGGCCGTGTCGAGCGCCTTCCAGCCGCCCCTTTCGTCGCCCATGGAGACGACATTGGCCACCAGGACGTGGTCGTGGGGCTGGGGGTCGCCACTTCTCGTTGTCGCATGCCGGGACACGGCCCAGGTGAGCCCACCGGTCGGCGTGCGCACCTGGGCCCGTCCTCGCCTGCCGCCTTGCTCTTGGACCACCTCGTCCAGGTAGGCCATGGTGGCGTCCCGCTCGGCGTCGGCGATGGCGTGCATGTCCTCTGGCTTGCCGAGGACGCCGAGCTCGGCCACCGACTTGTGGCTGCTGACCACGAGTTCCATGCCGGGCCGGAGGCAGCCGACCAGGCGCTCGTGGCTATCGGGGTGGTGGGGGCCGCCGGTGGCAAAGACGGCTCTCCACTCGTCGAGGTCGACTTGGCCCGACAGGCCGAGCAGGGCGGCACCGGAACCACCCCAGGCCATGGGCGTCTCGCCGGCCGAGGCGTAGTAGTCCAGGGCGCTCGCCACGGGGTCGTCGCCGCGCCCGAGCACGGTGCGCTCGTGGTAGGCGACCGACTCTGCGCCCATCATCCTCATCCAGGCCAGTGTCCCCACCATCCCGTCGTAAACCGCAGGGCTTATATTTGGCAACGGCACGTTGCAACCGTGTTCGACTGCCTTTAGCTTTATACAAGCACTGGACTGGGATGTAAAGGCGTTTATTTATGGGCGGTCACTAATGGTCAGTAACGGTCAAGAGAACTTGTCGGGAATGGGGAGAGGGCGCGTGCCAGGCCGAGGGCCTCGAGGGCTAGAGGAGCGGAAGAGCCCAAGGCCGGAGCGAGGTTGCTCGGGGCTTGACGCGTGGGATGCCGAAAAAAAAGTTGATGTCCCCAGACGTGTGCAGACGTACGTGGGTGGCACCAGGTGGCACCAGAGGACAATAACAGGCATTCACGGACGGTTAGGAGGTGCAACACGCGGTCGCATTGTCGTGCCAATATTGCGGCTCTGTTGTCAGTAACCAACCCTGGAGGTACTTGGATGCCTGTTGTCGGACCACTGCCCCGCCTTCTCACCATCGACGAGCTGGCCGAGCACCTGGGCGTCACGCCCCGTCACGTGCGTCGGCTGGTGGCCGAGAGACGTGTGCCGTTCTTGAAATGGCGGAGGTTCCTACGCTTCGACCCGGCGGAGATCGCGGCGTGGCTGGACAACGCCCGCCGGCCTGAGTCGGGCCAACCGGCAGGGGGAGTGCATGGCCACAGCGCCTGAGCCGCTCAGGCTGTTCGAGGCGGCACCGGAAGGGCGAGAAGAGCACTCTCACGTCGAGGCCGGGAGACCGGCTCTGTTCGAGGGACCGCTGCAAGGCGTCGCCGAAGCTGGCAGACTTGTCGCCCGGGCGCAGGCGCGGTTCGTCGCTGCCGTGGTAGCGGCTCGCCGTGCTGGCTGCAGCTGGCGCCTTATCGGGACGGCCGCGGGCGTCCCCTACCAGAGCTTGCACAGAAGGTTCGCAGGTCAGCGGCTACCGGATGTACCCGCGCGGGACGCCCGGCACGCCTAAGGGCAGGACAGGAGGGCGAAATGGGATCGGTCG
>JBEKNX010000226.1:0-7498 GCA_049522375.1 Acidimicrobiales bacterium
ATCATGGCCAAGCTGGGCAAGCCCCTGGTGTTGCCGGAGGAGATAGTGCACTACTCCGAGTGGCTCCACGCCCTGCGCGCCGAGATCGCCGCCAAGCAGGTCCGTAACACGTCGGGGATCGTGGCGACCGTCCACCCGGCCTGCCACTACCACAAGATCGTCGATAGCGACGCCATCTACGACCCCGACATCTATGGCGGCCAGCGCACCGCCGTGGTGACCGGGCTGGCCCAGGCGCTAGGCGTCGAGGTGCGCAATTACTCGACCTGGTTCGACTGCTGCGGCTTCGGTTTCCGCCACATCCTGGTCCAGCGGGACTTCACCCGGTCCTTTGCCACCCTGAGAAAGATCGAGGTGATGAAGCAGGAGGCCAACCCCGACGTGGTGCTGACCCACGACACCGGGTGCGTCACCACACTGGACAAGAGCCAGTTCGCGGCCCAGGCGCACCAACGCAACGTCGGGCTGGCCGTGCTCAGCGACGCGCAGTTCGCCGCCCTGGCCATGGGGGCCCATCCGTACCGGGTGTGCCAGCTGCATTGGCACTCGGCCGACTACCGGCCGCTCCTGGAGAAGATGGGTATCGACTGGGAACAGGCATGGGCGGAGTTCCAGAGCGACCTCCGGCGCCTGGGCAGTGGCGAGAAGCGCTATCTGGACTGGGACGACGTCGATGGTTGAACGGCTACCGCGCCGGCCAGGCGCCAACACGACTTCGAGGTGATGAATGTCCTCCAACACGGTTGTCGTCATCGGTGGAGGCCCGGGTGGGTTGCGGGCCGCCCATGGCGTGGCGGAGATCGGTGGGAAGGTGGTGCTGATCGAGCAGCGGGGGTTCCTCGGCGGTAACCCGGTGGCGGAGAGCTACGCCGGCCTTACTCCGCACGGCGAGCCCGCGCAGCCCCAGATCCGCCAGATGATCGACCTGGTCACGGCCCATCCCGGGGCCGAAGTCCGGCTCGGCACCGAGGTCACCGGGATGGCGGGAGAGCCCGGCGCGTTCACGCTGACCCTGCGCTCCTCGGAGGCGCCCGCCGCCGGGACAGGCGCAGCCCAGACGGTCGAATGTGGTGCGGTCATCATCGCCACCGGTTTCGGTCACTTCGACCCGGGCCGGTCGACCCAGATGTACGGGTACTACGAGTTCCCCGACGTCATCACCCAGCCCGACCTCGAGGTGATGCTTTCCGAGCACCGGGTCCTGCGCCCGTCCAACGACCAGCCGCCGGAGCGGATCTGCTTCATCCAGTGCGTGGGTAGCCGCGACCGCCAGATCGGCAACGAGTACTGCTCGAAGGTGTGCTGCGGGGTGGCGTCGAAGGAAGCCATTGAGATCCGCAAGCTGCTGCCGGGCTCGAAGGTGTTCATCTTTTACATCGATATGAGGATGTACGGCTACTGGGAGAACGAGATCTACTGGCCGGCCCAGGAGCAGCACCACGTCCAGTACGTGAAGGGGATGGTCACCGAGGTGCTGCCGAAGGGCGACCGCCTGCTGGTCCGGGGCGAGGACACCACCATGGGCCGGCCCATGGAGCTGCTCATGGACCTGGTCGTGCTGTCCGTCGGCATGGAACCTTCATCGGGTACCCGCCAGGTCGCCAGCCTGTTCGGGGTCAAGCAAAACAAGTACGGGTTCATCCAAGCCGCCGGCGCCCCGCTCGACCCTGTCAGCACGGACCGGGAAGGGGTTTTTGCCTGCGGCGCCGCGCTCGGCCCGGCCGACCTCGAGGACACCGTCTCCTCGGCCGCGGGCGCGGCCGTGAAGGCCGTCAGCTACCTGCGGTCGCGTCCGGCCGCGGCCGTGAACTGAGGCGACCGGACATGATGACCGGCCCCGTCGTCGATACGCCGAGCGCGCTGGAGTTCCAACGGGAGATCATGGGCCGCGCCACCGAGGCCGAACTGCAGGGCATTGCCGTTGACCTTGGCCGCAAGTCGGAAGCCCTACAGGATCTTCTGTCCGCAGGGTCGTCCCGGTTGGACGGCGCCGCCCTGCGCCAGGTGTTGCGCTGGGTCTTCGCCACCCGGCGGCGGGCCGACCAGATCCTGGGCTCTGTCGGCGCCGTACCGCTGGCCGCGGCGATCGCCGGGCTTCTGGCCGAGGGCGACCCGGTGGCGGACCGGATCGACCGCTTCGATGCCGCTCTGGCCGGCGACGGCGCGCGGCCGGCGCCGACCGGGGCCTTTTTCGATCTCCCCGCCGAGCTGCTCCATTTCACCTGGCCCGAGCGGTACTGGCTCTGGACGAGGTGGATATGGGAGCCGGGCGCCCGGACCGGCGCCCTGGCCCTGGTCACCACCGATGACGTGGACCTGGGCGAGGGGGCGACCAGGGGCGCCGTCTACCTCACTGTCGGGCGGGCCATGGCCTTTGTCGAAGAGACCGGCAAGGCGGCCGGCTTCACCACCGCCGGGCCCAGCCTGTTCGGAGCGGACGTCTTCCTGGCTGGCGTGTACGCGGTCACCATGTACACAGTCCTGCGCATGCGTATGACCCGGGAGTTCAACCGTGTCGTCCCGCCGTTGCCCGACCTCGTCCGCCGCCTGCTCGGCGTCTACCACCTGGGAGGTTAGGACGATGCCTGTCGGTGGCCGAAAAGTCCCGCCCGTGGCGGTGGAGAAGGAACACGCGACGGTCGCGTCCACGATCTCGGGCCGCGAGGTCGACCTGCCGGCCATGTGGAACCGGATGTTCGAGCCCCGCGTCCTCACGGATTACGGTCCGGACGGCTTCGCCGCCATCTCGGCCCTGCCCGGGGGCGAGTCGCTCGAATGGTGCTACGGCTGCGGGAAGTGCGTGGCTGTCTGTCCGGTCGACATGGTGGGCGACTATGGCCCCCGCAAGATCCACCGCAAGGTCCAGACCGGCACCGACCTGCGGGTCGACCCGGACCTGTGGCTGTGCACGACCTGCGGCAACTGCCTGCGGGTGTGCCCGAAGGAGGTCGACATGATGGCGGTCATGCCGGCTGTGCGCGAGGCCGCCCTCAACCGTGCGGACGTGCCGGCCGAACTGCAGGACGTCTTCGAGAAGACCTTCCGGTACGGCAATGCTCTCGGCCAGAACCAGCGACGCCGGGCGCAGTGGGCCGACGGCGCCGGGGCCCCGGTGCGGATCCTGGGGCGGGATCCAGGCTCCGTCGACGTCCTCTTCTGGGTGGAGGACTACTGGAGCTTCCACCCCCGGGGACAGGACGCGGCGCGCGCCTTTGCCAGGGTGGCGGCGGCGCTCGGCATCGACTGGGCGGTCCTGGGTGCCGAAGAGAAGACGCTCGGCGATTCCCAGCGGCTGGCGGGCGAGAAGGGGCTGTTCGAGGCCCTGGTCGAGGACGTAACGGCGGTCCTGGCGAAGTACGAGTTCAGCCGGGTCGTGACCGCTGACCCGCACGCCTTCAACGCCCTGGTCACGGAGTACCCGCAGCGCGGGCACAGGTTCGAGGCGCTGCACTACACCCAGCTCCTGGCGCCTCTCGTCGGTCAGGTCGAATGGGCCCGGGAGCTCGACCTGAAGGTGACCTTTCACGACCCGTGCTACCTGGGCCGGCAAAACGGCGAGTACGACGCCCCCCGGGCACTGATCGAGGCGATCCCCGGCGTGGAGCTGGTCGAGATGGCCCGCTGCCGGCAGAACGGCTACTGCTGCGGCGGTGGTGGCGGCGGCATGTGGCTGGACAGCGTCACCCGCGACCACACCACGGAGCGGCTGTCCGAGCGCCGGGTACGCGAGGCGGCCCAGACCGGGGCGGACGTCCTGGCGGTCTGCTGCCCGTACGAGGTGCCCAGGTTCACCGACGCGGCGAAAGCGACCGGCCACGAGGACCTCCGGGTGTGCGACATCATCGAGCTGATCGACGAGGCCATGCGGGAGCCGACGGCCGGTGGCTGAACCCCTGTCGCCGCCGGCCGGGGCCCTGCGACCAGAGGTTAGGGCCCCGCGACCGGAGGTTGGGGCCCTGCGGGTGGTCGACTTCGGGCTCAGCTCGCCGTTGCGTTCCCAGACCCTTTGGCATGCGATCGGTTACGGGGTGTCGGCCGGTTCCCCGGCCACGCTCTCGTTCACCCGCCCCGCCGCCCCTTATGTCTGCCTCGGCTACCACGGGGCGCTCGACGAGGTGGACCAGGAGTACTGCCGGGCGCACGGCCTGCCCGTCCTCAGGCGCATGGTCGGTGGTGGCACGGTCTACCTGGACGCGGACCAGGTTTTCTTCCAGATCTGCCTTCCCGCCACGGCTGTGCCGCCGGTCCGGGGGCAGGCACTGCGCCTGCTGCTCGAGCCGGCCGTGACCGCCTTCCGTGCCGTCGGAGTGCCGGCCGCGCTCGATGACGACCTCGAGATCTGCGTCGGCGACCGCAAGGTCTGCGGGCATGGGGCCGGCCAGATCGAGGACGCCGTGGTGGTGTGCGGCAACCTGATCCAGCGGTTCGACCACGAGCGGGCCGCCCGGGTGCTGGCGCTGGCCGGTCCCGCCCAGCGGGAACAGACGCTGGCATTGATGCGCCGCTTCGTCGCGGCCACGCCGGTCGACCCGGCGGCTTTCCAGGCCGCCATGACTAGTGCGTATGCCGGAGCGCTCGGGCTCAGGGCCGTTCCGGGTGAGCTGAGCCCGACGGAGCACAGGACGGTCGCCGACCTTGACGACCGGTTCAGCACCGAAGCCTGGTTGGCCGGACCGGTCCGCCCCCTACCGGCCGCCAGCTCCGATCGGCCTGCTCGCCGGGTCAAGGTGCGGGCGGGCGTGTGGACGCTGGCGTCCGAGCACGATGGGGCGCAGGTCACCGCCAGCGTGGTCCGGGGAACGGTCGACCGGGTGCAACTACAGGTCGGCGGGGGCGATTGGCCGGCCCGTCAGGCCGACCTGGCCGAGCAGGCTGTCACCGGGGCCCCGTGGGGCTCGGCCGCCGAGGTGCTGGCCGGCTTCGGCGACCCCGGGCGCCGGCTGGCCGGGGCCGTCACCGCCGCCGGCCCCGGTCGCTGTGATGAGACCGGCGCGCTGTGATGAGACCCGGCGCGCGGTGATGGCACAGGCCGAGCGGGCCCGCGTGGCCGGCTTTGAGCTGGCGCTCGACCGGTGTTACCAGCCCGAGACGCACATGTGGGTGCTGCCGAGCGGACCGGGCCAGGTACGGATCGGGATGGGCCCGCTGGGCCTGGAGACCAGCGGCACCCTGGCTCAGTTGTCCTTTGTCCCGGCCGGGAGCGCCCTCATCGCCGGGTTGCCGTTCGGCCAGCTCGAGGCGGCCAAGTTCGTCGGGCCGCTGATCAGCCCGGTCTCCGGTGCCGTGCTGGCCGTGAACGACGCCGTGGCCGAGAACCCGGGCCTGGCCGAGCGGGACCCGTACGGAGCGGGCTGGATGGTCGAGGCCAGCCTGAGCGATGCCACGGGCGCTATACCCGGCCTGTTGTCCGACCCGGCCGAGATCATCGCCTGGTTCGCGGCCAAGGTCGCCGACTACCGGCTCAAAGGGGTGATCGCGCAGTGACCACGCTGGGCGGGTTGGCGCGCCCGTTCGACGTGCGGCGGGCGAACTTTCCCGATGTGATGGACTTCTACGCGCCCGGCCTCAAGCGCTGGCAGAGCTCGGAGTGGGGGCCGGTCAGCCCCCGCCGGTTCCTGGCGGTATCGGTGACCGGCTCGGCCTGCGCCCTGTCCTGCGACCACTGCCGGGGGAAGGTGCTCGGCGGCATGATGAACGCCCGGGCCGACCAGGACCTGTTCAAGCTGGCGGCACGGCTCCGGGAGCAGGGTACTGAAGGGCTCCTGCTGTCCGGCGGCTCCGACCACAGCGGCGGCGTGCCCTTGCTGGCCCACCTGCGCCACGTCCCGCGCATCCGCCGCGAACTCGGGATGAAGGTCATCGTGCACTCCGGGCTGGTCTCGCCGGAGCTGGCGGCTGCTCTGTTTGCGTCCGGCGTAGACGGCGTGATGCTCGACGTCATCGGGGCCGACGAGACACTGCGGGAGGTCTACCACCTGGACATGACTGTGGCGGACGTCGACCGTTCGCTCCGGCTCCTGTCCGAGCGGGGGCTGCGGACCATCCCGCACATCGTGCTCGGGTTGCACTATGGCCGTTTTCTGGGCGAGCACCGGGCCCTCGACATGGCTCTCCGTTATGACCTCTCAGCCCTGGTCCTGGTGGTGCTCGTGCCGTTGGCCGGCACCCCGATGGCGGACCTACCGGCGCCCCGGGCCGGTCAGGTGACCGACTTCTTCGCCACCGCCCGCCTGGCGGCGCCCACGACCATGATCAACCTCGGCTGTGCCCGGCCGTTCGCCGCCCTGAAGGGCGAACTTGACCGGGCCGCCATCGACCTCGGCCTCAACGGCATCGCCTACCCCGCCGACGGGGCGATCGAGTACGCCCGGTCACGGGGGCTGGCGCCGCGGCTGTTCGAGTACTGCTGCTCGCTGACCTGGAGCGGGGCGCAGCATCGCGGTTTCGCCACGGTGCGGGTGACTACATGAACGGGGTGGACGGGGTGGACGGGGTGACCGGGTGAACGGGGTGTGGCGCCTGCTGGCCGGCGACGGCGTCGGGGCGGCCGACGGGCTGGCGCTGGACGAGGCGCTGATGAGCCGGTATGGACGGGGCCAACCGGACTGCCCGCCGACACTCCGGCTTTACAGCTACCGCAGCCACTGCGCCCTGGTCGGCCGGTACCAGGACCTGGCGGCGGAGGTCGACCTGGATGCCTGCCGCCGCACCGGTACCGAGGTCAGCCGCCGGCTGACCGGGGGCGGCGCCATCGTCATGGGCCGCGGCCAGCTGGGGGTCGCCTACGTGGACCGGGCACCGGCCGACCGGCGTCCCCGGGAGATCATCGAGGAGTTCTCGGGCGCCCTGGCGGCCGGGCTCGCCCAGCTGGGTGTCCCCGCCGCCTTCCACGGCAAGAACGACCTGGAGACAGGCGGCCGCAAGATCGCCGGTCTAGGCCTCTATGTCGACCCGGCCGGCGCCATGCTCTTCCACGCCAGCGTCCTGGCCGACCTGGACGTCGAGCTCATGCTCGGGGTGCTGCGGGTACCGGCCGCCAAACTGGCGGACCGGGCCATCGCCGCCGTCACCGAGCGGGTCACGACGGTCTCGGCCGAGACCGGCCGCCCGCACGACGCGACCACGGTCCGGCCCGCCATGGCCACCGGGTTCGCAGCCACCTTCGGGGCGCACCTGGAGCCCGCCGAGCCCGACCAAGCGGAGCAGGCCCAGGCCAGAGCGCTGGCGGCGGCCCGGTACCGGTCGCAGTCCTGGCTGGACGAGCGGAGCATGGTGGGCGACGGCAGCGGGTCGGCGCTGCTCAAGGCGCCGGCCGGGCTGGCCAGGATCTATGTCTCCACCCATGGCGACCTGGTCAAGAGCGTCATGGTGGCCGGGGACTTCAACGAACTGCCGGCGGAAGTGATGGCGCTGGAGTCGGGCCTGCGGTGGCGGCGCCTGGATGAGGACGCCGTCGCGGCCGTGGTCTCCGGCTCGGGGGCGGCCGGCGCGGGCGGCC